>CAZPCR010000010.1:0-21597 GCA_964585035.1 uncultured Anaerolineaceae bacterium | reverse complement strand
GGCCAAATTTCCAAATGCAAATCCCAATTGTTCGGTCATGGTCGTACCGGCAAAGCGTAAATAAAACTTATAGGCGAAAATTAATAGGACGCTCGCTCCAAATGCACTGTAGCTACGCTTCACCTCTTGAACCACTAACAACACTACCAGAGCATTTACCCACGTGAGTAGGGCAAGCGATACCATAAAGTTCCGGCCGGTAAGTTGCAATAAAACCGCCAGGAAAGCGGGGAAAAGCGGACGGCGGGCGCCAAAGGCGGTTAATAAAGATCCATTTAAGACTCGCTGGGCTTCTCGAAGATAACCGGATGCGTCGTTCCAGGGCAGCAGCCCGCCAATGATCTCACCATAATTAGGTGCAAATTGCCATTGATGGATCAAAAGCAGCGCAAATAGGGCGAAGACGAAGGCACTTTGGATCGCACCCCAGCTATTCCCCTTTTGACGTAAAAGCAGTGTGAAAATAGCCACCAGAAGCAATAAGATCATCCAGCCAGACTGGCTCAACGCCTTGCTGATAAAAGGCGGTGGTGGGATAACTAATAAAATAATATAAACGGCGGAGGCCGTTAATAAATTAACCAGTTGGACGGGTTTTGGAATTGTTCGGAGTCTCTTGAACATATCTTCGTTTTAGCTGGACTTTATCCATTTTAAAGCTGCAAAGATTCTTGAAACTTTATTTAAAGAAGTTTAACCGAAAATATTCGGAATTCTTCCATGATTAAAAGGTTCTTCCCGGTTACCGGTTAATTGCGCGTTGCCTCTAACCATGATTGGAACATGAGCACGTCCCAGAGATAATATTGCCAGTTATGTTTATTGGATAAATGCTCAGCCCACTTTTCTCGTATGGGTGCCGGGTTGAAATAACCCTCCTGTTTCAGCCGGTTTTCATCCAAAAGCGATTCCGCCCATTCCTTTAATCCACCTCGCAGCCAGGAAGCAACCGGCATGCCAAATCCCATCTTGGGGCGCTCGATCAATCCTTTCGGTACGTAGCGATCTAACACCTGCCTTAAGACCCACTTTCCTGCTCCCGCGCGTATTTTATAGTCCAACGGTAATCGCCAGGCAAATTCCGCCACACGGTGATCATCCAGATATGGCACTCGACCTTCCAGGCTGACACCCATGCTGGCACGATCCAGTTTCACAAGGATATCGTCAGGCAGATAGGTGATTAGGTCCAGATACATCATCCGCTGTACAAATTCAGGGATAAGCGGCCATGCTTCAGGTGTTCGAAGCATAGTGAGAGGTTCATGACCTCCCATGACAACCGCGTCTGGTTGTGCCCAATGAGACATTGCCCTCAGGTAAACCCCTTGAGCGTCCTCGCTCTTGAGCATTTCAGACAAATAATATAACTTATCATTCAAGGCAAAAGGTTTGTTTTCTGCCAGGCTTAAGTGCGAGAAGAACCTGCTTGCCACGCGGCGTAGGGAAGGAGGTACCCCTCCGATCAGACTCCAGACACTTTTTGACCGGGTATAACGGGTATATCCACCAAACAACTCGTCGCCGCCGTCTCCCGAAAGGCTCACAGTAACATGCTGACGGGCAAGTTTGGAGACCAGATAAGTGGGTATTTGGGATGGATCAGAAAAGGGTTCATCATATAGGTTTGGGAGGCTTGGGATAACGGTCATCGCAACTTCAGGCGTGATATATAGCTCCGTGTGCTCCGTCCCAAGATGTCGGGCAACCGCTTTAGCATATACGGCCTCGTTGAAACTTCCCTCTTGGTAACCTATGGTAAATGTTCTCACGGGGAGTCGGCTTTGCGCCTGCATCAAAGCCACGATCGTCGATGAATCGATACCTCCTGATAAGAAAGCCCCCAGTGGAACGTCGGCGATCATACGCAGCCTCACTGATTCCCTTAACAAGGTATCCAGTTCGCTCACTGCCTCTTGTGTAGTTCCACGGAACGGATCCGCTTTCCCCTGCTCAACAGCCTCCCGCACCGACCAGTAGGTTGTTTGAGTCATATCCTGTCGTCCTCCACGGAAAGGCAGTGACAGGATGGTCCCCGGCTGTAATTTGTTGATATTTTTGTAGATCGAGCGAGGCGCTGGTATATAACTATGCCGCAGGAACAGAGACAAGGAATCACGGTCGATTGTCGCGTCGAAGGCTGGGTGGGCGCGCAGCGCCTTGAGCTCTGAACCGAACAGGAATACATCTTTACACCAGCCGTAATATAGCGGTTTGACTCCCAGGCGATCCCGCACCAGGTGAAGCACTTTCTGCTGGCGGTCCCATAACGCGATTGCAAACATCCCATTGAATTGTCGCACCGCAGCTTCCAGGCCCCATTGGACGAATGCTGCCAGCATCACTTCACTGTCCGACGTTCCGCGAAATGTATGGCCAAGCGATTCTAATTTTTCCCGTAATTCAGCAAAGTTGTAAACTTCTCCGTTATAGATCATCATATAGCGTTCATCGGCCGATTGCATTGGCTGATGACCGGCAGGCGACAGGTCAAGAATGGATAAACGGCAAAAGCCCAGAGCCAGGCCTGCCTCGGCATCAGCCCAGACTCCTTGATCGTCCGGACCGCGGTGGCGGATGGCATCAGCCATGCGAGTCACAGTGGGGATCAACTCCTCACTGCTAATTCTATGTGCAGATAAATCTATAAAACCAGTGATGCCACACATCAGTTCAACTCCTAATCAATTCACTTCAGTTTCTTCGCCTTGGCGTTGAAAGCGGCTTTAGTCATCTCTCATTCTTTCAAAGAAACTCAGTGCCGCGAACCGCTCTTCCCCTGAATCTTGTCAGCCAGATTCCTGCGGTTTTTGTCAGCCATTCACGAAAGAAAAGCATTGTCACTCCGAACAGACTAAACAGATATGCGATCCATTGCAGGGCAGGCGGAATGGGATGCGGCCATTCAAGTTCATACTTTCTGCCATTGGTGCGTGGGTCAGTATTATCTGAAGATGAGAAATATAAATTTCCATTCGATACTGAGTAACGGCCATTCCCATCATATCTTATTGATTTGGGTTTGGAGTTTGGCATTGCCAGGGGAACTCCATTTTCATAAACTACTGCGGGTGATAGACCGAGATCAGCCTGGCTCATCCAGTGAGTCCCCAGGGGAAGCATGTATAGTCCCCGCTCCACCTCTGCATTTTTTACCTGGAGGGTGATTCTTTGATCTGCAAATGGGAGGTGCAATATTGCCTGTGAGTATAAGGCGATAAAAACACCTTGCATAATAAGGATAATAATTCCGATTGCATAAATATAACTTGCCGTAGACCTATCTTTGAATCCAAGACTGGCGATCACTAGAACAAAAATCGCAATAGTGGCACTCAATCCATAAAGCAGTCTCAAGAATCGGGTTACGCCCGGATATTGCTGGGATATCGTCAATGAAGATGCGCGAAAAGGCGCACTGCTCAGGATATTAAAACCGTAAGAACGGAGCGTCTGGTTAGCCGATGGATCGCCACAAGCCGTGAACTTCCCGCCCTCTAAGGGGAAGCTGGAAATCAACCAGTATTGTCCAAAGTTAAGATCATAACCTATCGAGATTTGCTGACCGGCTTGTAAACCGAGGAGTTCATCATCCAGAAAGGGATAAGACCTGGGGTTTTTATTTAGTATGGCGTTCTGATAATCGTCAGCTCTGATATACGGCATATAGGATTCTGAGGCAGCTACATTGGGGATCAGGTTAATGCTGGCATTCTTAACCACGAATCCTTGAAGTAATTTTTGGCCAGGTCCACAAGTTTCCTCTACTGATGTTGGATGAGTTCCAATGTCTGGTCGCACCAGAGCGCGCAGTAGAATTGGCGCTGGAATTGCCAGGATGACCAGGGTCGCTGATATCCCGATTGCCATTCTCTGAATAGGCAATCCGATCTCAGCACCGGCGCTATCTTCTTTTTCCTTCAGCAGCTTTTTACCCCATGATATAAGTGCATACCCTCCCTCCACAACCCACAGCCCCGTAAAAGGAATGGTGGCGGCGAAAGCCCGCATATCGTTGGCATCGATTGGAGGAACCAGGGTCAGGGAGGCAAATACTCCAATGAAGGAAGTCAACACCAACCCATGAATTCCCTTTCTCCAATTTAACGCTGCATAGACCAGGCCCGTCAAGATCAATGCCCAGAGAATGATATTGGCCTGTGATTGGAAGGAGCCGAAAGAAATAAATGTGAAAGCTCCTCGATCCGGTGTAAAGTAATCGCGGGTGGACCTGAGCATACCTCTCAAAAATAAAGCCGGGTTGGACCGGATCTTTTGAAGCGCCAGCGACATGACTTCCGACTCTGTTGCATTAGGATAATCTTGTCCGGCTTGAGTCCAACCTTTGTTGCCGCTCGCCAATCCATATAGTGTGTACGAATAATTGGAAAATGGGACCCCTTGCGGTTCAGCTATGGTCTTCAGAAGTATGGAGTTTAAAATGAAAGCCGAGGCGATTACGGCTATGGCCAGCACCGGCGCACGCCACGCAGCATTCTTTGTTCGAAATAGTATGGTTATCCAAACGACCAGTATGGGTAGAATAAAGAAAGCACCGGCGCGGGCAATCAATGCCAGGCTGAGCAGACCTAATCCAAAAAGTGCATGTCTTAAACTCTCGTTCTGCGCACTGATCAGCAGGAAGAACACGGCCAGGTTGCCGAGTGCAAATCCCAACTGTTCGGTCATCGTTGTACCGGCAAAACGCGCATAAAACACATATGTGAAAATTAAGAGAAAGGCTGCTGCGGGTCCGCCAAAGTTTCGTCTTATCTCTCGAACCACCAGGAGTACCGCGATGGCATTTATCCAGGTGAGCACTGCAAGCGTAACCATAAAATTTCCACTTGTGAGGTGTAATAAAACGGATAGAAAAGCGTGGAACATCGGTCGGCGGGCGCCTACCGGAGTTAATAAAAGTCCATGGTACAGTCGCTGCGCTTCTTGGAGATAAGCAGAAGCATCTGACCAGGGCTGCAGACCGCCTAAAATAAAATCATCGAATTGTGCGAACTGCCATTTATAAATCAGGGGTATTGTAAAAAGGGCAAACACAGAGACGCTTTGAATCCCTTCCCATAGAGCCTCATTTTGCCGCAGAAGCACTGCAAAAAAACCGAATAGAAGCAGTAGAATGAGCCAGCCGGGCTGGCCTATTACCCGACTAATGAAAGACGGTGGTGGGATAACTAGAAGGAGAACATAAACAGCCGAGGCTCCTAATAGATTAAGGAGTTCTGGGGACTTAGGAATTGCGCGGATCCTCTTGAACATATCTTTGTTTTGGTTTCTAAAAGTGCTATTCTGCGATACTCGATAATTTCAAAACCTTCATGGCTTGATCGGTGGCATTTTCAATTGAGAATTGATCCAGCCAATTTGGAGCGACTTGTTTTCCCCCTTTGCCTAGAACCTTTCCAATTGCTTCTGCAATGGCGGTTGCATCCCCCACTGGCACCAGGTCGCCATACCTTCCGTTATCAAGGATTTCACGCACCCCTCCGGGGCAATCTGTACTGATGACCGGGCAGCCGCAGGCGATTGCCTGGATCACAACCGAGGGCGATCCTTCCCATTTGGACGATAGGACGAACACGCTTGATTCGCGCATGAACGAATATGGGTTATCTACATACCCGTGTAGGTCGACATCCTTCTCGATACCCAACTGACGGGCAATTGCGTTCAACTGCGATCTTTTTTCTCCTTCTCCAAGGATGATCAATTTCGCCTCCATTTTCTTGCGAAGAATGGCAAAGGCATGTAGCAGCGTCTCAAAGTCTTTTTGTTCCGTCAACCGGCCGGCGCCAAGAACGACCGGTGGTTGTCCCTTTTTAAACCAGATATGCCCCGCATCTTCTCTTGCTTTGCTCGGCAGGTCGGATGTGACCACGGGATTTTGTAATATGTGAACTTTCGTAGGTGAGATTCCTGCGTATTCAATGATATCTTCTGCAACGTATTTTGAGTTGGCTACCACCTCATCAGCCCAGGGATACAAAGTGGACAACAATATTTTCTCCAGCTTTTTCTTGACGAAGGGACGCTTCTGGACGGAAACCATATTACCGATCCGTATAACCAACCGGGTATTTACTCTTGAAATCCTTCGTGCAATAATAGCCATCAAATTGGTTAGATCTTGTGTGGAAAGTAATACCTCCGGTCGGGATTGACTCAGATACCGAACCAACCCCGGCAGGCATACATAGCTATTTCGGGATCGTAGGTCCACGACCCGGACTTTTTCAGACAAAAATTTCAGATTAACACCGGTGGCGTGTACAAGCACAAAATCGACTCTTATACCGCGTCTAGCAAACCCATTTGCCAGGCTGGTCATCGTCTTCTCAGCCCCGCCGCCGGAAAGGTCCTGCATAAAAAATGCCACACCGATTCTGGGATTACTTTTGGAATTGTTCTTCATGGTTTTGAAAGCCATTGGTTCTTTTCCGTGAGTCCGCTTTAAAAAGGTCCTTCTATTACGAAGCTTGGTAAGAGAGTATTTTGAAAAGTCAAAATCGGTTGGGCCGCCGTTGGGTCGCCGAAAATTAAACGAGGCCTAACCTCAATTTGTCCGGGACAAAATAAATAGGTACGCTCGCATCGTACCCGTAGATATCTCCACGCTTCCATCCTCCCAATTGGCCTCAGCCCTGTATGTCATGGTGGGGACCAACTCCGCACATTTCATTCTGCGGGTTGAGATATCCAGAAATCCGGTGATACCGCACATAAAATACTATTTCCTCATAAAAACGTATTCATTACATCCGCTGTGCCCGCCCATGGTTTTTAACCGTTTTAGCTCGAATCCTCTCGAGGAGTAGAAGTCAAAGATCTGCTCGGGTTTGGCCACTTCAAACGGATATCCACCTGCCCAATCCACAATATCATACCAGGCCGACATTCCGCGTTTTTTACTATATGTGCGCCATGTATCGAAGGGTTTGCCGCGTAAAAAATCGCTCAATGTTGTCCGACCCCATTGCAGGATCAGCACTGGATAAAGGATCAGGAACCGTAAACTCGCAGGCAGGATATTATAAGTCCGCTTGATCTCCCTCCACCATTGGCTTAACTTCCCCTGGTCATTATAGATCGATATAAATAATATGCCACCCTTTTTCTTCACAGGGATGGTTGCGTTCTCCAGGGCACGCCACATATCACCGGTATGATGCAAAACACCCCATGCATAGACCACATCGAACTGACTGAGAGAATCGAGATAATTCTTATCCAGGGCGCTCCCTTGCTCTATTACCCAATACGGAACCGCAGGGAAGTACCGCTGCTTGAGTGCTTGAGTACAGGCCACGCATTGCAGATCATAATCAAAAGAATACACCCGTTTGGCCTTCAATCGCGTGGCAGCCAGGGAAAACAAACCGCTCCCGCTGCCGATGTCGAGAAATGTTTTGCCGGCCAATGTCTCGACCTGTAGCGATTCCTTGAGAGACCGTTCGGCTTCTGCGATCTGCGTTTCACCTACATTGTTGAGAAACTCGACCCAGTTTTTGCCAAACTTAAAACGCATTTCCTCGATTGTATGCTGGATATGGATTTCTGACATGATTTTCCTTGACCTGAAAGATGATAGGATTCAAACTTCACTAATAAAGGCAACCAAGGGATTTTTATTTCGCGGGCAAGTTCGTTTGGCCAAAATCGAGCCTTGGGTCCCGCCCCAATATTCATTTCGAAACACGTCAGACTCTGTCCTCATTTGTAGGAGTTCTCCTTATGGTTCCTGATGATTTCATGAAAAAACTCAAGTCGGGTTTCTTCTTTATGACCTTGATCGATACGGTTGGCTATCCCATCCCGATTAAGGCGTTTTCCCATCATGTTGTATGCAAAAGAATGGATTTGTTCTGCATATACCTCGACATTATCCTCGGTATTCGGTATTTGCAGAATATACTCACTTTCAAGATCGAACAGATCCGTATCCTTATATCCTAAAAGGAAAGGGATGCCATACGCAATTGCTTCCCGAACCTTAAGCGACGAAGCCTCCTGCATATTTTTGCGATGGAGGGCTAAAGTACCACAGGCCACATCAGTTTCCATAAGGATTTTCCTGATCCCGGCCATATCAAGAAACCCATGAAATTGAACATTGGAGGGCACTCTCTCCGGACTCATAAAGGACTGGCAACCTACTATATTAATCTTCAAATCGGGATATTTTTCCGCCAGGCTAATAAGCTTTTCAACGCCATGCCAGATCATGCCGGGTGACCCGACAAAGGTAATGACCGGCCTCTCATTGCGAGGTGCCGGCAGCGGAGAGTATTGGTCCAGGTCGATCCCATTGGCAATAACCCGGACGGGTTTTCCGTACATTTTATTGGCCGGCAGTTCTGCAATCTCTTGAGTCACTGCTATCAGGCCGACAGCATCCTTCACGATCAAGCTTCTCGTGAAGCGATTGAACAGATACAATAACCGGCCCAGCTGTCTTTTTTCATTAATATCGTCAGTATTTAGTTCCAGGATAATGGGCGCAAGTTTATACAGCCTGTGGATTGGATATATATATCGTCCAAACCGCATGTATATTAGGTCCGGTTTATATACCCGGACGCTATCTATAAGTTTTAGAACTTCCCTTGACCGCGATAGGGTCATGCTTAGGTCTTTAAGGATAGGCAGGTTTGTGGTCGCATGGTATTGAAAAACACTGAAATCTTCCGTTTTAATATCGTCCGGAGATAAGACAAACAGCCGAACTTCCTGATCCCGCATCTGCCAGTAGCGGATTTGGCTTTGGATTTTTCTGCCCACCCCGCCCCGCATGATCACATTATCATAATATCGACAAACATACGCGATACGCATGGAGTTAAGTCGCCTTAATGGGTGCGGACGGATGATGGGTTTCACCGACCAGCAGCGCGGAATTAGATAAAAAGTGATACAAAGGTGTCTTCCACGGCACGCCACTTATCACCGATATGATACAAAACACCCATGCATAGATCACGTCGGACTCTATCCTCATTTGTAGGAGTTCTCCTTATGGTTCCTGATGATTTCATGAAAAAACTCAAGTCGGGTTTCTTCTTTATGACCTTGATCGATACGGTTGGCTATCCCATCCCGATTAAGGCGTTTTCCCATCATGTTGTATGCAAAAGAATGGATTTGTTCTGCATATACCTCGACATTATCCTCGGTATTCGGTATTTGCAGAATATACTCACTTTCAAGATCGAACAGATCCGTATCCTTATATCCTAAAAGGAAAGGGATGCCATACGCAATTGCTTCCCGAACCTTAAGCGACGAAGCCTCCTGCATATTTTTGCGATGGAGGGCTAAAGTACCACAGGCCACATCAGTTTCCATAAGGATTTTCCTGATCCCGGCCATATCAAGAAACCCATGAAATTGAACATTGGAGGGCACTCTCTCCGGACTCATAAAGGACTGGCAACCTACTATATTAATCTTCAAATCGGGATATTTTTCCGCCAGGCTAATAAGCTTTTCAACGCCATGCCAGATCATGCCGGGTGACCCGACAAAGGTAATGACCGGCCTCTCATTGCGAGGTGCCGGCAGCGGAGAGTATTGGTCCAGGTCGATCCCATTGGCAATAACCCGGACGGGTTTTCCGTACATTTTATTGGCCGGCAGTTCTGCAATCTCTTGAGTCACTGCTATCAGGCCGACAGCATCCTTCACGATCAAGCTTCTCGTGAAGCGATTGAACAGATACAATAACCGGCCCAGCTGTCTTTTTTCATTAATATCGTCAGTATTTAGTTCCAGGATAATGGGCGCAAGTTTATACAGCCTGTGGATTGGATATATATATCGTCCAAACCGCATGTATATTAGGTCCGGTTTATATACCCGGACGCTATCTATAAGTTTTAGAACTTCCCTTGACCGCGATAGGGTCATGCTTAGGTCTTTAAGGATAGGCAGGTTTGTGGTCGCATGGTATTGAAAAACACTGAAATCTTCCGTTTTAATATCGTCCGGAGATAAGACAAACAGCCGAACTTCCTGATCCCGCATCTGCCAGTAGCGGATTTGGCTTTGGATTTTTCTGCCCACCCCGCCCCGCATGATCACATTATCATAATATCGACAAACATACGCGATACGCATGGTAGGCTACAGTTGACGGAGGCGTAGTGAACGAAGAATTCTAACTTTCCGAATGGTGGAAGTAAAAGATATATGAAATAAGTGTATTTTCATTATTTGCCTATATGAAGGGTGATCCCAGATTGAATTTTTGCACGTCAGGCAATTTAAATTTTTTGGTCTGCCCTTCCGTGTCAAGTTTGAAGAAAGCAGTCGCTTTTACGTCAACTTTCTTGAATACACCTACAATAGAGCGCAAATTATCAATGCTGTAATGACCAATAACGATCATTCACACTCCCTGGCTTTTAATTATTTCGAACCTGATGGAGGGTCTTCGTAAACAATTGAAAGTTGCTGTCGGCGTTATATTTGTCCCGCCACATAGTATAGCTCTCTATTCTTTTTTGTTTGGTTGTTTCAGGGTTGGCCTGCATCTTCAATAAAGCCGCAGCGATCTCATCCGCGGAAGGATTTGGCGGAAGCAAAAATCCGTTTTTGGATGAGACGATTTCCTTATTACCGCCAACTGCCGTTGCGATCACTGGAATGCTGCAACTTATCGCCTCCATGATGGAAACGGGTGTTCCCTCTGACACACTCGCATTGATGAACACGTCCACCGGGTGGGTGTTGTAAAAATGGAATAGATCCTGCTGGGTGGAAAAACCGGGCAGGAACCCGCTAGCATTGGAAGGGAAGGCTGCATTGGCGCGCTCCTGTAAAATGCCGCGTGTATCGCCATTCCCAAAATGATGCCATTCAAAACGGATTTCTGGTTTTAATCGCGCCGCCCGTGCAATGCCTTCCAGGATCAATTCCACGCGCTTAACCGGACCAAGCAGGGAACAGGAAACGATCCGAAACACACCATCGTCCGAAATGGCAGTCGTAAATCCGGCCGCTGGCACCCCAAGCAAAGCTGTAGCATATTTAGATTCAAACTGCGGATAACGTTTTAACATATACTGTTCGCCAGTCTCAGAGTCGAGGAACAGGCGGTCGAGCAGGGTAAGTGCCGTTGATCTGCAGGGCCAGTAGTTAAATGCGTGTCTTTCCTCATAAAGATCATAACCATGTGCGCGTGAAACCAGGCGAATTTGCGGATAACGGTGCTTCGCCAGGCCTATTCCCATCGAAATATCATTGAACCAGTATGTGTAGAAGAGGCAGTTCTTGGCCTGGATTCCGGACCGTTCGAGCCAATTCTCTACCCATGACTGGGTAAGAAAGGTTATTTCCACGAATTTAACGAGACGTCGAAAAGGTTCGAGATGAAAAAAGATCGAAGGACGGGTAACAATGTCCTTGTATAAGATCGGTGATAAGGCGGCACGCGGCAGGGCGGTAAATCGGTTGGCGCTTAAAAGGTTCGCCAGACTTTCATCCACCTCGACATTATCTGGTAGGGGAAGACGATTTCCAATACAAGTTCTTGGTATAAGAATTACCCGATCAAAAGCTGCTTTGAGGTAGGGTAACTCTCTGGCTAGGAATGCTTGCTCTGGAGCGTCATAGGGGAACGTGGAGGTAAATAGTAACAAGATCAAGGAAATCTCTCCAAAAGTCAACCTTCAGGCAGGAAGGATTCCCTGTTTGAGGCAAACTCGCTTATCGCTTTTTCATAATCATCGTGACGGCCAATATCGAGCCAGTAGCCATTAAAGTTATAAACATTGACCGGCTTTTTTTCATTGAGTAATTTCAAAACAAGCTCCGGCAGATCGAGTCTTTGGTTGGGGATCAGGTGGTTTAGGACTGCCGGTTCGAAGATATAGATCCCCGTGCTGACGGAGTAATGATAGGTCGGTTTTTCGATATAATTCACGATCCAATTATCCGGGGTCACATCGATCACACCGAGGTCTATTTTTACATCGCGTTGATAACATGCCACGGTCGCGATGGCGCCGCGTTTACGGTGGTATGTGAACATCGCACCATAATCCAGCGTGGTTAGAAGGTCCCCATTCATGACAAGAAATGTTTCATTCAAGTTCGGGACAAGGGAAATCGGACCCGCCGTTCCTAGGGGTTTCTCCTCCAGTGAATAATTGATGTTCACGCCGTATTTTGAACCGTCTCCGCAATACGCCCTGAGCAACTCTGCCAGATAACCGACAGCCAGGGTCAAATCGGTAAACCCCTGGTGTGCCAGTTGGCGGATGACGATCTCCAGAATGGGCATATCCCCCACCGGCATTAATGGCTTGGGCAGAATTGTTGTATAAGGAGCGAGACGGGTACCTTTCCCGCCGGCTAGGATGATTGCGCGCATGTTCTCTCTTAAACCGTATATTGATCGGGACGATATGAATCAAGATGGGCTGAAATCCAATCGATGGTCAGACGCAGGCCGTCATCCAGCGTGACCCGCGGTTCCCACCCGAGTAATTCCTTCGCCTTTTTATTCGAGGCCCACAATTTCATCACTTCACTTTTTGAAGGACGGATGCGCTGCAGGTCGGGTATGATCCTGGGTTCCTTGCCGATCATTGCGAATATTTTCTTCACCAGGTCCCCGATGCGGATGGTGGTATCGTTGCCAAGATTGATATCCTGACCTGATACATTTTCAGCTTCCCCGACTCGCAGGAAGCCGTCTGCCGTGTCAGTGACGAACGTGAAATCACGCGAGGGTTCGAGATTGCCCAGTTTTATCTCCTCTTGCGTGAGCGCCTGGGTGATGATCGTGGGGATTACCGCTCGTGCAGATTGGCGCGGCCCATACGTATTGAAGGGTCGCAGGGTGACCACTGGCACATCGAACGATCGATAAAAACTTTCGGCAATCTTATCCGCCCCGATCTTGCTGGCGGAATAAGGTGATTGCCCCTGCAGGCGGTGCATCTCATCGATCGGAGTATATTGGGCCGTGCCGTAAACCTCGCTTGTCGACGTATGGACCATCCGCCGCACGTTGCATTCACGGGCTGCTGTTAATACGTTCAAGGTTCCCATCACGTTTGTTTCGATGACTTCACGCGGATGGATATAGGAATAAGGGATCGCAATCAACGCTCCCAGATGAAAAATTGTATCCACCTCGCGCGTTGCACTGCGCACAGCTTCCACATCACGCAAATCGCCTTGGATGATCTCAAGTTGCGAAAATACATCTGCCGGGATTAGCCGCAGTGCTCCGACGTCGTTACGCGAGTTGTAACGCACGAATGCACGTACGCGCGCGCCTTCTTGAACCAATCGTTCCACCAGATGGCTGGCAATAAATCCGCCGGCGCCGGTTACGAGCACCTGTTTCTCTTTCCAGCTCATTTTCACAACCTTCCCGATTTTATCCGCAACCGCCAGTCATTCAATAGATCGGTCAGCGATTGCTTCACGGAAATCCGGGGCCGCCAACCCGTTTCTTGTTTCAATCTTTTTGCGCTCCCCACCTGGATCGAGGCATCATTCTCCTGTGCCAGCCGGGGATCGATTTCGGTTTTGAGATCCACATTTGACATCCCGATTAAAGTATCAAGGCATTTCTTGATCGATACCGCGTGCTCCGAACATATATTGTAAATTACGCCGGCTTTGCCATCCTCCGCGATCATTTTAAAAGCACGTACGGCATCCCGCACGTCCACAAAGTCCCGGCGGGCGCCTAGGTTTCCGGTTTCGATGATACGATTTCCTTGACCCTGTTCGGCGCGTGCGATCTGCTTGGCAAAAGAGGAACAGGCCATTTGCATGGATAGGCCGGGACCAAGCAGGTTGAATGTGCGGATGCATGTCACCAGCAGCTCATGAGCCAGAGAGTATCGCCGGGCCACCATTTCCTGGGCAGCTTTGCTGACTGCATAATGGTTCAATGGGCGCAGCGCAGACCTTTCAGTGATCGGGTGCCTTCCATGCCCTGAGCCATAAACAGCGCTCGAACTTGCGATGATGACCAGCGGTTTCACTCCAGCTTCCAAAATAGCCTCGAATAAATTAATGGTTCCAAGGACATGGGTTGTATAAAATGTTTCAATCTCTTCTGCCTTTAATACCCCGGCCAGGTGAAAGATCACGTCGGGCCGGCTTTCATGAATGGCGGCGCCTAATACCGCCTGGTCGCTGAGCGGACCTTGATAAAAATCATCCACCTGGAAGATCGGGGGATTGTTATCAAACCCGTTCACTCTCCAGGCCCCTTCAGCGAGCGTCTTGCTCAGATGTGTGCCGACGAAACCGGATATGCCGGTGATCAGGGCGCACTTCGATCGGTTCACGCCAGAATCCTTTCCCACCTGTTCATCAGATTCTGCATTTCTGTAGCACTGAGTACATCTTTAATATACCCTGCTGAAACCTGCCGGTTTCTTTCAGTGTAATGACGATACAACCTCCAAAGCTTGATCGGCAGAAGCCTTTTTGCCGGGGTAAGGAAATCCCTCTTCAAATAATATGGTGGGCACACAACCTCTCCCCTTAACAATTTATCAAGATAAGCAGACAGGTTCTGAATGGCATCGCCTTTGGACATTAAACTATGTCGCGCCCAGTTCTCCAGCGGATCTTCGCGGAAACTTCTCGTTGGATCTTCGCATAAGGCCAGGAATTCTTGCTTGGATTTAACCCGGGGTACGTAGGCATGCCAGTCTGCCTTCAATAGGTCGAGCATTGGATAAGGCTCAAGGATGGCTGCCCTCTTTCCGGCAATGGAACCTTCGATCAGACTCGTGCTATGCGAGGATACAACGATATCGCTCGCCAGGATCCATTCGCGTACGCTTTCTCCCTGCAAAATGTGTAACCCTTCCGGGATCTCCGTCAGGATATTGTCGACCACTGCGCTAAATTCGCCCGATGTCGTGGAGGGTCGCGGACGAAGGATCAATTCGATTTTTCCATTCACTACCGAAGCGCGGCACCACTGTAATACTTCGGCCAAAGACCGGTTGCAGAATTCTCGCATCTCCTGGATATCCACGGGCGACTGACCGTCTGCAACGAATCGTTCCAATGTGTTCTTGGAGTAAAAAGCCCAGTTATAGTTCTCAGGAAAAAAGACCCACCGTTTTCGAGAGTCGAGGCCGTAACGTCTGGCCAATGTATCGCGCGAGGCGAAGTAGTTGCGGTACGGCTCGTCGTAAAGCGTATATGCTGGCTGTCCGTTGGAAAGGATGTGATCGCCGGGCACCCCCTGATCCTCTAAGAAATCAACATAGGGAGTACTCCAGGCATGATGGACAACATGGTTTATTGCAAAATCTCCGTGCGGTGTCTTCGCCTTTTCGTTCCCCTTATAGAAAAGCTGTTCCCAGGTAAGGTTGAAGAATATCACCTTATACCAAAAATGCAGTAAATTGACATAGCTCCGTTCGGTATAACAGAAAGGCAGCACTACCAGACGTGGCCGGATACGCCCAACAGCATCTGCAAAGCCATGCGGCCAATGGATGATCTCCACACGTAATCCATAATCCTTGCGAAGCCGCGCCGTGACGGCGCACGCCACATCGAGTTCGCGCGCGGCATGTTCATAAAGATAAACGATATCCACATCACGCATGGTATCAGTCGCTTGCCTCCAGCACACGTTCAGCCAGCGAGGCCCCATCTAGGTGATGAGCTCGCAATGCCTCTTGCGGTGTCCCGCAAGCCGGCCAGCCCTCCACCCCAAATTTCAGAATGCGTCGTTTCGCCAGCGCTCCGGAACGATCAGCCGCCAGCATGGAAATCATTTGATCGCCGAGGCCGCCTGTTGGCGAGTGGTCTTCCAACACAAAGAACATTTCATATGGATTGATCGCTTCAAGCAACCATTTCATATCGATACGGTTCAACCACGGCATATTGACTACTTTTAATTCGAATCCGCGATCAGCAAGCAATTCACTCGCGAGTAAGGCTTCGTTCAACATAACGGGGCCATACGCGAACATCAAAGCATCTTTACCCTCTGTAAGAGTCACACCGCGTCCAAAAGTCAGACGATAACCATTGGGTAATCGTATCTTGCGCGGGGAAGGGCCGATGATAAATCTGAGTGCACAATTCTCTTCGGCTTTATCCACACTGTACTCCACTACCATGCGCGTTTCTTCGGCATTGCAGGGTTGCAGGATCGTGCAGTTCGGCAGTGCCGCAAACAGCGATATATCACGCACGGATTGGTGTGATTTGCCCGGGCCGGCCGGGATCAAACCCGCATAATGCAAAGCATAAATGATCTTCGATTTCTCGCTGGCATTGTTATAGATCTGCTCGTTTGCCCGTGAAGCTAGAAAGCTTGCAAAGGAATTCACCACGGGTAACAAACCTTTACGGGCCAGTCCCCCGGCCATCGAGACCATGTCCTGCTCGGCGATGCCGTTTTCTATGAACCGCTCGGGATAGGCGTTCTCAAAATCCCGGATCTTGCAATCCGAGGCAAGATCAGCATCGAGCACCACGATATCTTTGCGTCTGGCTGCGATATCGACCAGGGCTTCCCCGTAGGCGCGTGCTACATATTCATCGGTTACCTTGACAGACAGCCTTTCTTGTGCAGCCTGGCTAAGCGGTTCACCGGCCAGCATGGCGGCTGGCAGACGTTTTTCCTCAGGCGCTACATTTTTCAATTTTAAAGAGGCCAACCCTAGGTTCTTCAATGAAGCATTAATACGGTCGATGAGCTCGTCTATTCCTTTTTCATAAGCCGCGTCATCAGGAGCGCCGGAATGCCATGGATATAAGCCCTTTCCCATTTCAAGCGCTAAGGGATGTTCCATAAAAGATACGCCGCGACCTTTGATCGTATCGGCAATAATGATTTGCGGCCTGCCAGAGACATCTTTAGCCCGGGCTATTGCCGTTTCGATTTGGCGAAAATCGTGCCCGTTGATGCGTTGCACATCCCAGCCGAAAGCGCGATATTTCGATTCGATGTCCCCCAGGCTCATGATTTCATCGACCGGTTTATCGGACTGGACCTTGTTATCATCCACGATGACGGTAAGATTGTCGATCTTTTGTTGGACCGCAGACTGGAGCGCCTCATAATTCTGGCCTTCCTGCCATTCCCCGTCCCCGGTCAGTACATAGACCCGGCCGCCAACTTTAAAGTGTCGCTTCGCCCAGGCCATGCCGCGTCCCTTTGAGATCCCCATACCTAGCGAGCCAGAGTTGGCCTCGATGCCCGGGATATGCACATCGGGATGTCCGTCGAGACCTCCCAGGCGGCGCAGGTGGAGCATTTTTTCTTCGGGCAGTAGGCCGAGAGAATACAGGGTCGCATATAGGCCCGGCACATCATGCCCTTTGGATGAGAAGTAGATATCGCGGGCTTGGTTATCCAGGCCTACCTTAAGAATATTCATCTCTTCGTAATACAGGCAGGTGACAATGTCCATCGCACTGAGTGATGAACCTAAATGGCCGGAGCCGGCGCGTTTGACGGTTGCCAGTGTATTTGCGCGGTTCATGTCCGCCAGTACCTGAAGCTTCTTGTATTTATCAACTTCGGCGTTTTGTAGGCGTCGAAATTCTTCGATGGGAATAATTTTGATGGCGACCATGATTTCCTTTTCCAATTATGATTATCGACTCCGCAAAGACTGCGAAGGGTGGTGGTTAATTTTCGATCTTCGGTAATCTCGCCTGCCCGCTTCGAACCAATTCCTCGGCCTGTTGCCAGTCATAGGGGTGGTTTACGTCGAAGCCCTCGTAACCTTCGGTAAAAAAGGGCATGATCACCTCGCCGGCAATCGTGCGTCCTTCGAATACCACGCGCGTCCACGCGATCTCTAGACTCGCGTTCTGTGCATAAACTTCCGGTAAGGCCTGATAGGGTGTGCTGTGCCACGGCAGTTCGGCAGGGCTGACCGGCAAAAGCGGCACCATGCGCTTGCCGCGCACGATCCACATCTTACCGGGATGCTCTTTGCATTTCTCCACCGCGCGCAAAGAGTCGACACCTTCCTGCGAAAGAAATTCATCCCAGGCCCTGCGTATGGTTTCAGGCAATCGGAATGGGCTGGTGGGTCGTAGGATGCTGAAGCAATCGAACTCACGTCCTTGAGCACGTAGTTGGTTGAGCGCTTGTTCGAGCCAGTCGATATCCGGCGAAACATCGCCCGCCATTTCAACAGGGCGCAGGAAGGGCGCTTCTGCCCCATAGCTGCGTGCGATTTCTGCGTATCGTTCAGAATCTGTGGAGACGACGATTGCAGAAAAGATCCCGCTTTGCTGCGCAGCGGCAATCGTATAAGCCATGACGGGATGCCCCGCCAGCATACGAATATTTTTATCTGTCACTCGCTTGGATCCGGAGCGGGCTGGGATCAAAGCAACGGCAACGGGTGGTTTTTGGCTCATAGTTGGGCTGGGTCGATATTGATGTATATATCTTTTAATTCAGAATAGATATCCAGTGCCTCGCTGCCCGGCTCGCGCGAGCCGTTGCCCGATTGCTTTCGTCCGCCGAAGGGCATGTGCGGTTCGGATCCATGCGTTCCCGCATTCACTACTGCCACACCGCTCGCCACATGTTCACAGAATCGCATTGCGCGATGAATGGAACGGGTATGGATTGATGCCGTCAGGCCGTAAGGCGAGTCGTTGGCAAGCGCCAGAGCCTCTTCGAAACCCTTTACCGGATACAAGATCGCCACTGGCCCAAACAACTCACATTCCGAGATTTCGTCGTGAGGGCGAATCCCTTCGAGCAAGGTCGGGGCCATATAAAAACCATTGTGATGTGCCGGATCGCTCAGGCGCTGACCCCCGGTCAAAATGACTGCCCCGTTTTCGCGGGCTCGCTGCACAGCCGCCACGATATTGTTCAATTGGGTTTCGTTGATCACGGGACCGAAATCGTCTTCATCGGAAGGGCCTATCTTAAGCTTCTTTATTCCTTCCAAGAGTAGATTACGGAACTTTTCTTGTATCGATTCAAAGACGATCACCCGGCTCGTTGAAGCGCACCGTTGCCCTGCATTGCTGAAGGCCGAGAGCAAAACCCAGCGGACCGCATTCTCCAGATCGGCATCATCGCAAACAACCAGAGGGTTCTTACCGCCTAGTTCAAGTGAAATGCGGGCAAAACGCGCCCCGGCTGCCTGTTGGATGAAATGTCCAACCTCGGTCGATCCGGTAAACGAAACTACACCGACTTCCGGATTTTCGACCAGCGGTGCGCCAGCCTCTTCACCGTAGCCCTGCACGATGTTCAGAATACCGTCGGGCAGCCCTGCTTCCTTTGCAAGCCGACCTACGATCCAGGCCGTGGCAGGTGTATCTTCCGAGGCTTTTAATATGGCTGTGTTCCCACAAACGAGGGCGGGAAAGACCTTCCAGGCCACATTGGCGATCGGGGTATTAGCCGCAATGATGAGGCCTGCCACACCGATCGGCTGGCGGATGGTCATGGCATATTTATTCGGCGTACCCGAAGTGGTGGTGCGACCGTACATCCGTTGTCCTTCGCTCGCGTAGAACAGGCCGCATTGGATGGCCGCCCCGGTTTCCCCCCACGCATCCTTGTAAGATTTCCCGGTCTCTGCCGCAACGATCTGTGCGATCTCGTCCTGGCTGTTTTGCATTCCAACCACAAGTTTATGGAGCATCAGCCCGCGCTGGACGGCGGGAGTATCAGACCAGGCCGGGAATGCGCGCTTGGCCGATTCTACGGCGGTCTTGATATCATCCGCCCTTGAACGTGCGGCGCGTGTCAGGAGCTTGCCCGAATGGGGATTGAGCTTGTCCAGCCATTCGCCGGATAGTGCCGGCTGTTCCAGGCCGTTGATCCAGTTGGGAATTTTTTCAGGCATTTTGCTCATGAGAGAATCTCAAATGTAATGTCGGCGTCTGCGACCAGGGGACGTTTGAGAGTCCTTCCAATTAACGAATCGAATTCATAAGGCGGCAGGCCGCCGCCCGGGGACTTGATCGCGATATCGGATGGTGCAAGGATATGCCCTGCTGGGAGATCGCAGGCCGCCACCAGCTTCTTGCTCATTTTTGAAATCGGAGCTACCTCGGTCGGTAGGACCCGCTTGACACCATCACCAAGCGCCTCGCGTACACGCCGCAGGTCACGCACCAATTTCCTCATGCCGATCGGTTCGAGCGAGAATACCTGGTCGGTACCTTTCCAGGTGTGATTGATCGTAAAGTGCTGCTCGATGATGCGACCGCCCAGCATGTAGGAAGCCATGGCCATGGCAATCCCGTTCTCATGGTCCGATAGTCCAATCACCGTTTCCGGGAATCGCTGTCGAAATGTCTCGATCACGCGCAGGTTCATGTCGTGGTGCTCTGACGGATACGAAGAAGTGCATTGCAGGATGGCCAGCTGCCTGTTGATCGGCATGATCGCATCGTAGGCGCGTTCGACGTCTTCCATTGATCCACCCCCCGTGCTGATAATCATCGGTTTGCCCAGCTTGGCAACATATTTGAGCAGCGGAGTATTCTTGAGATCGCCAGAGGCGATCTTGTAAACAGGCATGTCGAGGTCGGCTAGGAAATCGGTGCTGGGGATATCGAAAGCCGTGGCAAACATGGTCAGTCTCAGTTCTTTGGCATACTTTTGTAGTTCTGCATATTGCTCGCGCTTGAACTCGAGCGCCTCACGGTGCAATCCGTATGTTGCGCCAAAGCTGTTCTCGTTTTCATAGGGCTTATCATACATTTCGCGCGTGAACAGCGACTTGTTGTCCCGCTTCTGCAGTTTAACGGCATTCACACCGCACTCGGCAGCTGCCTTAAATAACTCCCTGGCTTTTTGCAGGTTGCCCTGGTGGTTGTGCCCGATTTCGGCGATGATATAGCAATCGGAGCTGTCAGAAATGTCAAATCCATCAATTGTTAATTCACGTCCCATTATTTCACCTGTGTTGTTATTGTTCGAATTCCTTCGAATACCTTACCATAGTTCCGTTGTATATGTCAAATTTAGTGGACCGTCGGATTTTGCTATTACTTGCATTAACCTCAGGGAGAGGCCCTCGAACACCGCATATGGCTCGACATCCAGCTTGATATCTTCCTGTCTCGCAATAAACCGTGGGTGATATCGATATTTCACCTTATAAACCTGTCCTTTTTTTGCCTCCCAGGAAAGGGTATTGCGGACCCGCCGCCATTCGACACTGGGAGAAATCAAAGAAACCGCTTCGAAGTTACTGAGTAAAGTCAGGTCCGTTGGTGTGATAAAAAAAGTATCTGCTAGTTCAGCAAAGTCAGCCTGCCTGACTGTCGCCAGCGGAATATATCCCAGATCTAGCAGAGAATCGGTGGTCTCAGCCGAAATAGTGATGATGTAGGTGACACCTAATTTACAGCAAACTTCATGCATCGCTACTCCATCCAGAGCCGGGGCAGCGAAATTGCCTAGGAATTTGTCTGTCAGCCCGGGCTCCAGCATCCTGTTTAAGAAGGTATGGTTCACAAATTCGATCTGCCGTTCGGGCAGGAAGCCGTTCGTCCAGTCATGGAAGCGTGCAAAACCGCTGCCCTTGCGCGGGTCCCCACTCCCCTCCATCAGGATTCGCGACCCGTTTTGAATATCAGCAA
>CAZPCR010000009.1:2361-22684 GCA_964585035.1 uncultured Anaerolineaceae bacterium | reverse complement strand
GACATCAAGGAATGGGAAAACCGCGAGACCGACCTGGGCGAGCAGATCGAACGCCTTCGCTCCGGGTGGGACAGGGCCAACAGCCCCGTCGTAACGGCGGAAGATATCGCCGAGGTCGTCTCGATGTGGACGGGTGTGCCGCTTATGCAGTTGGCGGAGGCCGAATCACAGCGCCTGCTCAAGATGGAAGACGAGCTGCGCAAGTCCATCATCGGACAGGAAGATGCCATCGTGGCCATCTCCCGTGCCGTTCGTCGGGCCCGCGCCGGGTTGAAAGACCCCAAGCGCCCTATCGGCTCCTTCATTTTCCTGGGTCCCACCGGTGTCGGCAAGACGGAACTTACCAAGACCCTCGCCAAATTCATGTTCGGCAGTGAAGATGCGGCCATCCAGCTGGATATGTCCGAGTTCATGGAACGCCACACGGCCGCCCGTTTGGTCGGTGCGCCTCCAGGCTATGTCGGGTATGAAGATGCAGGCCAGCTCACCGAGGCCCTGCGCCGCCGTCCTTATTCCATCATCGTATTCGACGAAGTCGAGAAGGCGCATCCCGAAGTACACAATATGCTCTTGCAGATCATGGAAGAAGGACATCTCTCCGATGCCAAGGGCCACAAGGTCGACTTCCGCAATGCGATCATCGTCATGACCTCGAACATTGGCGCGGATATGATCAAGAACCAGACCCTCGGCTTCCAGTTAAAGCGCGATGATGCCGAGCAGGAGAAGTTCTCCTATGACGATATGCGCAAGAGACTGAACGACTCGCTCAAGCGCGCCTTCCGGCCTGAATTCATCAACCGACTCGACAGCATCGTCATCTTCCGCTCGCTGAACAAGGAAGATATCGAAAAGATCGTGATGCTCGAGCTCGACAAGGTGGCGGAGCGCCTCAAAGAACATAGCCTCACACTGACCGCAACGGAGGCTGCACTCTCCTCCATCGCCGACGAAGGTTATGATCCCGAATTCGGCGCACGTCCGTTACGCCGCGTCATCCAGCAGAGAGTGGAAGATGTGCTCTCCGACCGGGTGCTCGCCGGTGAATTTACCGACGGCGACTCGGTGCTTGTGGATGTCGATCCCGACGGCAAGATCATTCTGATTCGAGCCGAAGAAAAGACACCCGACCCGGTACTCTAAAATTTATCCGTAAATAATAAGAAGGGCGACCGATTGGTCGCCCTTCTTATTATTTTGTAATCATTTCTTAATGAATATTTCGCCCTTACAGGTCGTCTTATCCAGCGGACAGGCCTCTAATTTATTAATAAAGGAGAATTTATCATGGACAAGAACCTTCAAATCGCGACGCTGGCCGGGGGATGCTTCTGGTGCCTCGAAGCTGTTTTTGATGAAATGAAAGGTGTGGAGTCGGTCGAATCCGGCTATGCAGGCGGCAGCGTAGCCAACCCCAGCTATCGTGACGTCTGCACCGGCAAAACCGGCCATGCCGAAGTAGTGCAGATCAAATTCGACCCGCAGGTCGTTACGTACCAAAACATCCTGAACGTGTTCTTTGCCATCCACGACCCCACCACGCTCAACCGTCAGGGAGCCGACGCTGGCACGCAGTACCGCTCGGCGATCTTCTATCACGACGACGGGCAGAAGGCCGCGGCAGAACAACTCATTAAAGAGTTGAATGACCAGCATATCTGGGATAAACCCATCGTCACCGAAGTGACCAGGCTCGACAAGTTCTATGTGGCTGAAGATTATCACCAGGAATATTTCGCCAACAACCCCTTTCAGCCCTATTGCCAGGCTGTGGTTGCACCCAAGGTATCCAAGTTCCGCCAGCATTTCCTCGAGTTGTTGAAGAAGCCACAGCCGGTATAAATAAACAAAACACTTAAAGTTTTATTAATTACCCACAGCCCTTCTTTGTAAAGCACCCGAAAAAATAGACATGTGTGGGGCGTACGCCCCACACATGTCTATTTTTTCGGCATCTTTCGTCCCAGGCTGAAAGCGTGGGACGGCGATATGTTTTAAGAGTAGCGCCAGCAGTTAACACGAAGATTCACAACAACAAGCGCAGGGCTATGTCCTGTGCCTGTTTATCTTCCATTTGCTTTTCTGAATAAATCGATGGTCAGCTCCCGGCCTTTATCTGTCAGAGTGTGTCCCACACCCGACAGGACATCATATTGCACATCGAACCCAAACTTATTGAACGCGGCAACCAATCCCTGACTGCCTTGAACTGCAATCGGATCATCCTCGTCACCAATGACGACCAGGAACGGTATTCCTTTGGCGCCGAGACTTGGGCGGTAATAATTTCCCGCTGAAAGGATCGATACTCCGCTCACATATTGAGGATATGTAAAGGCAAATCCCTGAACAAATTGCGCGCCGGCTGAAAAACCGGCCAGGAATTCTTTTGAAGAAACATGATATTCAGCATGGACTTGATTGACGGCACTTATGACTTTCACATTGCCGTCCGACTGGTACCAGCCCCCATTGGAATCGGCAATGCTCGGACACAAAAGAATGAAGCCTTCGTTATCCGCGTAGGACTGCCACCAGTTCCAGCAGTCCAGGCCTGAACCACCCGTTCCGTGGATGCCGACAAATAAAGGCCATTCACGGTCAGGAGAATAATTCTTTGGTACATAAAGATAATATTCGATGGGCGAATCATGGCGATATTTTGCCGGGTCTGGGGGGATTGAGTTATAAGCTATGACTCCCAGAATTCCCAAAAAGGCAATACCTACGATCACGGAACCCACCAGGAACCAGTTGGACGTCCGGTTTCCTCCTGGTTTGCCATGTGAAATTGATTTTGTTGGGAGGCCTTCGAATGGTTTACCGGCCGGAGTCGCAGGCTGGGGCTTTTGACTTGTATTATCGGCCGAGGGCTGGCCTGGTCGAGCGGTTTTTAAAGTAGGTCCGATGATATCCGGTTTGGAGGCTTTATTTGTGGAAGGTGATACTACTTTCTCACCGCGGGATGTTAAAGCGGCTAGCGCCTGCTGCACCTGTTCTTCACCCGGGTTGGCACGGAGGCAGGCCTCCAATATCTGGATCCGCTGCTCGATGGAAGGCCACGTTTCGGCATACCAGAACCAGGCAGTCACATCACACGGATCTGCTTTTATGATCCGCTCATATTCGTGGCGGGCTTCCATCGTCTTTCCACTGTGTGCTAATTGGATGATACTTTGTAAACGGTCATCTGCCATGAATACCTCCCGCGTTATTGCAGTTACATTCCTTTTAATTCCTTTTGAATAAGTAAAAGAGGCGCGCCGGCGGGTTTATCGTGATACTTTCTGCGTTTGTGGTGAATTACCTGCTGCCCACATAATTATCGATTTCCCAATGCTTACTTACAGTATACATCGTTTGTACCAAGAGTATAATACTCCCCACTTGAGCCATGATTAACGAACAGACCTCTGCTATTTTGGAACAAAAATTAGTGCCCGAAGTTTCTCCAACATTTTGGGTACGGGATGTCCCTATTTATGGAGACGCGATCCTGGCTCCCATGGATGGATACTCCGACTGGCCCTTTCGTTCCGTTTGCCGGGGTCTCGGCTCGGCCATGAGCTATTCGGAGTTCGTTAAAGTGGAAAAGATCCTCAGCCGCTCCAAACAGCCCGCCAAGAAGTTATATTATGAAGCAGGCGAGCGGCCTGTTACCTTCCAAATTTATGGGGATGACCCTGATTTGATCCTGGAAGCCGCGTTGCGTGTCCAGGATTGGGGTCCGGATATTATTGATATCAACATGGGCTGCCCGGCCAAGAGCGTGGCGGACCGCGGCGCAGGTGTTGGAATGATGCGCACACCCTTGAAGATCGGCCGGACATTCAAGAAACTGACTGCCGAATTAAAAGTACCGGTCACTGGCAAGATCCGTCTCGGCTGGGAAAATTATCGTTCCTATAAGTTGATCGCCCGCATCGTGGAAGAAAACGGTGGTTCACTGATCGCTCTGCATGGCCGCACGAAAGAACAAAGCTATTCGGGCGAAGCAAATTGGGATGCGATCGCCGAGGTGCGGGCCGCCGTGAAGATCCCGGTGATCGGCAGCGGAGACATAAAGACGGTCTCCGATATCGAGCGTATGAAGAAATATACCGGCTGTAATGCTGTCATGATCGGCCGCGCGGCAATTGCCAATCCGTGGATATTTTCCGGGCTGGACCGGGACGATGTCTCACCTGAACGAGTACATCAGATCGTCAAAACTCATTTCGAACGGAATGTCAAATTCTATGGGTTGGAGGACGGGCAGAGACTTTTCCGCAAGCATGCCGTGCAATACTTATTAATGAAGCGGCTCACCAGGGAGGAGCGCAAGCAGATCCTGCAACGTACACCGCCTGAAGAGTTCCTTGCAATGCTGGATAAAATTTACGTCCCCGCCACGTAGTTAAAGCAGCTGTCCCACCTTGCTGCGGAGTAGGTCAATAAGCGGGTAATTTGAATTGAGAATACGGATAAGGTGTGATGAAGGCCGCGATTAAATCAAAGAATATAAATGCGGGGATGATCATATCCGTTTTGTTGCCATTATTTTTATACTGGATTGCTTTAATTTCAAAGATCTCTTATTCATTCAGTCAATATTTTTCAAGATTCTCGTTCAGTTTGTTCCTGCTTGTCTTGCTCCTGTATTATTTGTCTTTCCGAATGCCCGCCAGGTTCGGGGTATTGACCGGGCTTGGTTTAACAATGCTTCTTTTCAGCGTGGCCCTATCCTATAAATGGATGTCGGGTTATTCGGATAATGGTGTCATCGGCGGCTTACTCCCCTATAAGGATGCAAAGAACTATTATTTCGGAGCCAATTTAATCCTGAATTCGCTGCCTCTTGCAGATGCTGTCAATTCCACGTGGCGGCCTTTATTCCCGGGCTTTTTATCCACCTTACTGTTGTTCACGGGGCAGAACTTGAAAATAGCCATAGCCTTACTGGTAGGGTTAACGGGTTGTGGTTGTTACTTGACCGCCAGGCAGGTGCACAACTCGTTTGGAGCCGTCTCAGCAACCGTATTTGGCACGCTAATGTTTTTTTACGCGCAGCCATTTATAGGATTCACGGTAAGTGAAATGGCGGGAGTGTTATTCGGGTCATTCGCCTTCCTCCTTCTATGGCGGGCAGCCGGCACTCTTAAATTATCCGACCTGGTGCTGGGTCTCATTGTCCTGATGGCGGCGATCAGTGCCCGAGCCGGTGCTTTTATTATTTTTCCATTCCTGGTCATTTGGGCAGGTTGGGCTTTTCGCAACACGGGACGCTTTTCCATCCGGGTTGCCGGCATTGCCGCCATTACAGTCCTGACCGGATACATCCTTGTAAATACGGTCTATCCTCGTTTATTTGGAATACCCCCAGGGTCGGCTTTCGGAAATTTTTCGTGGGAGTTATACGGACAGATCCATGGCGGCACCGGCTGGCATTCGGCGATCCAGGACCTGGGCACTACAAATACAACCGTTGTCTATCGGGCGGCATTCCAGTTCTTTATGAAACATCCCTTTAGTTTGCTGCTGGGCGCTGCAAAATCTTATCGGGATTTCTTCATCCCTGGTGGATACACTGTTTTTGCTTATTCATTTATGGAGCCGCGGGACTGGCCGAATTTATTATTATGGGTTCCCACCATTTTTTTGGTGGGTTGGGGTCTGGTCCGGATATTTAAAAATATCCGATCCAGCCACGCCGGTTTGATGGCTGCCGGTTTTATTGGCATTCTTTTATCCATTCCCTTCCTCCCTCCGATCGACGGCGGAGGCAGGTTCTACGCCAGCACCATGCCTTTCTTCTTTATAATACCGGCTGCTGCCGTCGGCCGATTACAGGATAAGTCACAATTAAATAACAGCCAGGCCGATAAGCCTCGATATGGCGGGGCTTTTATCCCTCTTTATGGTTCCATAGTATTGTTGCTATTCATGTTGATCGTGCCGATTTCAATCTACACTCTCCATACACAGCCTCGGCTTACACCGCCGGTATGTCCCTATAAACAAAATTCCTTTGTGATCCGTGCAAACCCTGATTCATTCGTGAATATAATTTCGCAAGGGACCGGGAGTTGCGGTTCCACGCCCGATATTTGTCTTTCTGATTTTAAAAATAAAGCCGCCGAAAATATCACGGATGATTTTTATCAGGAATTGCTAACATTAACCCAATCATCCCAAGCCGTTACAAGGATCATCCCGACAGTCAACCTGCTGGATGCCAATTTCCATTACTTTGTGGCTGCCGATCCGGGGTTATTATTAGTCCCTGCCGGCCAGGAAGTATCGGGATGTGCAACAGAGATTCGAACAAAGAATCAAAGCATTTATCAGATAGAATCCCTATACCCTTCCGGTAAATAAGCCGGCCTTTCAGGATTTTATGCCATCGATTGCCGCCCTCGTCCCTATGCGTCACCACAGCCAGCGCGTGCCAGGCAAGAACTACCGCCCACTGGCAGGTAAACCGTTGTTCCATTACATCATCGAGACCCTGCTGGCCATCCCGGAAATTGACAGGGTGGTTGTAGATACCGATTCCGAGCCGGTGATGGACGGTCTTCGCCGGGACTTCCCACAAGTAATGATCATCAATCGTCCCGAGCATTTGCGCACCGACGATATGACGATGAACGAGATTCTTAAGCACGATACATCGCAGGTCAAGGCTGACTTCTATTTGCAAACCCACAGCACGAATCCGCTGCTCCGGCCTGAAACGGTTGTACGTGCGATCCAGGCTTTCTACTCCAACTATCCCGCGCGCGACTCGCTTTTTTCTGTAACGCGTTTGCAGACCAGGCTTTACGACCAACATGGACAAGCTCTCAACCATGACCCTGCAATCCTTATCCAGACCCAGGATTTGCCGCCCGTCTACGAGGAGAATTCCTGCCTGTATATTTTTACCCGCGAAAACCTGTTGAAGAAGGATCACCGCATCGGGGAACATCCCTACCTGTTCGAGATCGATGCGGAGGAAGCCTGGGACATTGACGAAGAATTGGACTTTGCTGTTTGTGATTTCCTGATGAGCAGGAAGAGAACTTCTTCGGAGACTGCTGAATGAAAAAAGGTTCGGAAACCTGGCTTGCCATCGGCCTCCTTACGCTGGTCACATTGTTAACCTATGGCGTTCTCATCCCACAGTTGGGATTTTATCGGGATGATTGGTATCTATTTTCGACGGCCCAATCCCAGGGTCCGGCTGGGATCGTGGCGCTATTCCAGATCGATCGACCCCTGGTCGGTTACCTGTATGCCATCGGGTTCAGGCTACTTGGCTTATCTCCTCTAGCCTGGCAGGCGGCTACGTTAATGATACGGCTCGCGGGTAACCTCGCTTTATTCTGTCTCCTTCGCCTGCTCTGGCCCGAGTGGAAGATGGAGACCCTGGCTGTCGCATTATTGTTCTCTGTTTATCCCGGATACACAGTGCAGCCAAACGCGGGCGTGTACATAAGCGATTTGCTCGCCAGCGCGTCTGCAATAATTTCGATCGCACTTACCATCAAGATCGTACAATTTTCTACGGATGTACAACCAACCCGACTCTGGGTTCGCGTTGTCCTTTCCGCGCTGGCGGCCTTGTTGGCATTGTTTTATCTGGGCATTTTTGAGTCAGCCATCGGACTGGAAGCTGCTCGTTTCGCGCTTATTGGATATCTGGTCTGGCGGAGAGATCACCCGGGTTTCAAACCCGTTGTCCTTCGGACTCTGAAAGCCGATCTACTCTATCTTTTCGTTGGCATCGCGTTCCTGATCTGGCGCCTCTTTATCTTTCAGAGCACACGGCGCACCACAAACCTGGGAGTACTTCTCGGAAAATATGGTGCGCTGCCTTTGCATTCCGTGCTCTCGGTGACCATCGAGACATTGAAAGATATCCTTGAGACCACGGTATTTGCATGGACGGTTCCTTTTTATCAATTCGTTGCAAACGGCAATTACCGTGACCTGGCAATAGCCGTTGGAATTGCCCTTTTGGTGGTTGCTTGTGTTTACGTAGTTTTCCGGTTGGTTAATCAGCAATCCGGTCTTGCGGAGGTGGCCTCTTCCTCTCATTCAACCCATCATCTGATCTGGCTCGGTTTATTCATCGTTGTATTTGCCCTGTTACCAATCGATGCGGCTGGACGAAATGTCTTGTTCTCGGATCAATGGGACCGTTATACAATTTATGCCTCCCTGGGGGTGGCGATGGTAATTGGTGGTTTTATCTTCTATTTTTTCCAGGAGCCTTACCGTAAAGGCCTGCTGTTGGCCCTGATTGGCATGAGCGTGATCGTCCAATATTTCAGCGCCGCCTCATACCGCGATTTCTGGGGATGGCAGCGCGACCTTTGGCAGCAAATGGTCTGGCGCGCACCCGGCTTGCGCCAGGGGACAATGTTATTTGCGATCCCTCCCTATGGCGGATACGAAGAAGGGTATGAGATCTATGGCCCCGCCAATATGGTCTATTACCCCGGTCAGGGTATTCAAATAGGTGGGGATGTGCTCAACTCAGATACGGCCGCCAATATCCAGTTGCAGAAGGATCGTGAACATTATGATCGAAGTGTGCTGGTGCCTGACAATTACAGAAATGCTTTGATCGCCGTCTATCCAAGCGTTCAATCGTGTTTGCACGTCCTGGATGGACGTAAAGTGGAACTCCCCGGCCTGCTTGACAACTCACTGGTAGCAGACGTGGCGCCCTACTCCCAGATCAACCAGGTGGATACCTCGGCTACGCCGGCAACTCTGCCAGCCTTCTTGAATGGGGAACATCCAAGGGAATGGTGCTACTATTATCAGAAAATGGACCTGGCCCGCCAACAGGGAAACTGGGAAGAAGTAGCGCGCCTGGCAGATGAATCACAGAAAAAGGGTTTTACTCCTGAGGATCCATCAGAGTGGATGCCCGCCCTGGAGGCCTATGTCACCCTGGGCCGCGAGCAGGATGCCCATCACGCGGCCTCCATTATCCGTGCCAGCGATAAAGCACGTTCCTTTTTGTGTTTGCAATTGCAAAGGGGAGCGGCTTATCCTTCACCCTATAAATATGACCAGGTCAACCAAACCCTTTGCCAGGCAAACTAATGCCCACACTTCTACTTAGCGCTCCGTATATGCTTCCTGTCCTGGATCGTTTTAAACCGATCTTCGCCCGAGCGGGAATCCGTTTGATCGTACCGGATGTGAAGGAACGGATGGAGGAGGCAGACCTGATGAATTACGCTGGGCAGTTCGACGGCGCGATTTGCGGCGACGACCGCTTCACGGCTCGCGTGCTGGAAGCCTGCTTGCCGCGATTGAAGGTCATATCGAAATGGGGCACAGGCATCGACTCCATCGACAGCGCAGCCGCCTCACGGCTGGGCATCAAAGTGATGCGCACCCCGAATGCCTTCACTACTCCGGTCGCAGATAGCATCATGGGTTACATGCTGGCCTTTGCCCGCCGTCAGCCGTGGATGGATAAGGAAATGAAAGCGACCAAATGGGTGAAACTTTCCGGCCGCGCGTTGAGTGAATGCACATTGGGTGTGATCGGCGTGGGCAATATCGGCAAGGCAGTAACCAGGCGGGCACGCGCCTTCGGCATGCATGTACTCGGCAGCGACATAATTGAGATAGACCACGTCTTTATCGCCGAATCAGGCATAGAGATGACGGACTTGCAATTTTTACTTTCCAATTCCGATTTCATTGCGATCACTTGCGATCTTAACCCCACATCCCGCCATCTTATAAATGCAGAGAGTCTGGCCGGGACGAAACCCGAGGCTATTCTGATCAATACCTCGCGCGGGCCGATCGTTGACGAGAAGGCCCTGGTCGAGGCGCTGCAAGCCAAACGTCTCGCAGGAGCCGCTTTGGATGTCTTCGAGGTCGAGCCGCTCCTTCTCGACAGTCCACTGTTGAAAATGGATAACGTTTTATTGGCCCCTCATAATTCCAACTCCAGTCCCGCAGCATGGGATCGCGTCCATTGGAACACCATCAGGAATTTATTCGAGGGGCTGGACATTCCGTACCAAGGAAATATTTAACGGACATTGTCCCTGGATAAAAATGTTAAACAACTTATATGAATAAAACCATGCTCATCACCGGCGCGGCAGGCGGCATTGGCCGCGCCACGGTCGCACTCTTCACTGAAATGGATTGGCGTGTGATCGGAGTGGATCGCGCCGATTTCGGCGATGGATTCCCCAGGAACGGACTCTTCATCCGGTCGGATATCTCGCTTCCTCAGGAGATAGATGCAATTTTCGAAAAAGCTCAAGCCTTTACCGAAAACCTGGACGCGCTGGTCAACAACGCCGGCATGCAGATCGCAAAACCGCTGGTCGATACCAGCGTCGAAGAGTGGGACGCAGTCATGGCTTCCAATTTACGCTCTGTATTCCTGGGAGCCAAGTTAGCCCATCCCCTCCTCAAAGTGCTTGGCGGTGCGATAGTCAATGTTTCGTCGGTGCACGCCATCCAGACCTCAGTCAACATCTCCGCCTATGCCGCATCCAAGGGCGGATTATTGGCTCTTACGCGTGCCCTGGCCATTGAATTCGCGCCCGATAACATCCGGGTCAATGCCGTCTTACCAGGCGCAGTGGATACTCCCATGCTGCGCGCCGGCCTTGGTCGCGGACACGTCGGTCACGGCGATATACAGGAACGGCTCGATAACCTGGCACGCAAGACAGTCAACGGCCGCGTCGGCACTCCGGCGGAAATTGCACATGCCATTTATTTCCTGGCCGATAATGAGCAATCCTCTTTTATGACCGGCCAGGCCCTCGTAATCGATGGGGGTGCAACAGCCAGGTTAAGCACTGAATGAAAGAAACCGTTAAGCAGTTAACGCCCACGCCTGTTTTAAACGTCGTTAAAACATCCTATGATGCTTTTATGCGGCTGCCCCAGGTGCCGGATGCATATTTGCATCCCTGGCGACGCAAAAGCCGCAGCCGCATGCTAGCCATGCATAATATCCATAAAGGGGAACGTTGTTTTATCATCGGGAACGGCCCCAGCCTGAAACAAACCGACCTGAGTAAACTTAGAAACGAATTCACTTTCGGAATGAACCGCATTTATTTACTATTCCCGGAACTGGGTTTCAATACAACATATTTTGTTTCCATCAATGACCTGGTCATCGAACAATGTGTACAAGATATCGCCGCTTTACCCATACCCAGGTTTATCGCCTGGCATTCCAACCGCCACTTCCAGCACCTTCCCGATGACCTGGTCTTCCTCTACACGACCTATACGGGTGCGAAGTTCGCTTATGACATGACCACCCGTGTTTGGGAAGGAGCGACGGTTACCAATGTTGCCCTCCAGCTCGCTTTTTACATGGGCTTTGCACAGGTCATTTTGATCGGCGTCGATCATAACTTCACCAATAAAGGAAAAGCCAACCAGACGGTCGTCTCTGAGGGAGATGACCCGAATCACTTTTCGCCTTCCTATTTTGGTAAAGGATTCCGCTGGCAATTGCCCGACCTCGACACGTCCGAAATTGGTTACACTCTTGCACGTAATGCTTTTCACCGGGCCGGGCGTGAAGTGCTCGATGCGACAGTTAATGGCAAACTCACGATTTTTCCAAAAGTTGACTACAATACATTGTTCTAATGAAATCATCCACTTATTCCCGGTTGCCCAATTGGTTGCCGTACCTGGTGCTGCTCCTGGCCCTGGGCGCGGCGCTGCGGTTAGTGAACCTTAATGCTCCGCCTCTTGATTTCCATTCCACCCGCCAGTTGCGAAATTCATTGGTCGCCCGGGCCATCTATTACGACCATCTTCCAAATGCCGACCCGCAAAAAAGAACGTTGGCCGATTCCTTCGAACGAGCAGTAGGTCAATACGAACCGCCCATCACAGAGTCGATTGTCGGTTTCACGTTTTTATTGACTGGCGGTGAATCGTTTGCTGTTCCGCGCATCTACGGCACGATCTTCTGGCTCCTGGCAGGCCTCGCGCTCTTTGATATGGCGCGCCGCATCTCGTCGCCCGCTTCGGCGTTGATCGCATTAACTTTCTATCTAATCCTTCCGTTTGCGGTGCAGGCCAGCCGTTCCTTCCAACCCGACCCATTGATGACCTCTTCGTTCATTATCGGTCTTTATTTTTTGTACCGCTGGATGGAAGAGACTGCACCCGGCTTTGCAGCCCGTCCTGAAAAGAATGGAAAACAAAGCTGGAAATGGGCCATTCTTGCAGCCCTCTTTTTAGGATTCGCCGTCCTTGTTAAGGTCGTGATCGCTTTCCTGGTCGGCACTGCGGCGATTGCGGCAGTCCTGATCGCCTTGGGGTTCCGCTTCTGGAAATCGATTCAGGTTTGGTCGATGGCTGCGTTGATGGCCATCCCCGGGGTTGGATATTATGTGCTTGGGCATCCGGGTCGTTCCACGGAATACTTCTTTTCATGGACATTGGACTTGGTCAAACTGATCCTCAGTCTCCATTTCTATGTGGAGTGGCTCAATTTTGTCGGCAGCTTGTTCGGTCTCACCATACTGCTTCTCAGCTTAGTCGGGACATTGCTTGCCCCGCCGCGTGCGCGCTGGCTTTTGATCAGCCTGTGGATCGGTTATTTGCTATACGGCCTGACGCTACCATTCCAAATGTTCACGCATAGTTATTATCATATCCAACTTATCCCGGTGGTCGCCCTGGGGCTGGCCCCCATCATTGAAGCGGTCGTCGTCCCGGCATCCAATTTGCCGCGCGCCTTGAAGGCGATGCTACTGATTGTAGCGGTGGCAGTCATCGGGTATCAATCATGGATAGCGCGTTCGGTGCTGGTTGCAGAAGATTTCAGCCATGCCCCGGCTGCCTGGGAATCGATCGGTAAAGCCATCCCTGCGAACGCGGAAGTGATCGGTTTAACACAGGATTACGGATTCGATCTGATGTATTGGGGCTGGCGCAGGGTGGCTTTGTGGCCGCTCGACACTGACCTTTCCTCCGTCAAGAACGGCAGCAGGGATCTAACATCCCGTTTTACCGACCTTACGCAGGGTGAAGATTATTTTCTCGTTACCGCCTTTGCGCAATTGGACCGCCAGCCGAATTTGAAAAAGATTTTGAGCGGATATACCGTTGCTGCACAAGGGGATGGATATATACTGTATAACTTGCACCTCTCGAAATGACCCTCGTCTCCATTATCACTCCATCCTTCAATCAATCGCCCTTCCTGGAACGGACGATTCGTTCGGTCCTCGAACAGGATTATCGGGATATTGAATATTTTGTCGTGGACGGCGGCTCGACGGATGGCAGCCTGGATATTATTCATCGATATGCCAACCGCTTGGCATGGTGGGTAAGCGAAAAAGACAAGGGCCAGTCCGAAGCCATCAATAAGGGTTTTGCGCACGCACAGGGTGAAATTGTGGCATGGCTCAACTCGGACGATTATTATTTGCCGGGCACGGTCAGCTCAGTGGTAAGGGAATTCGAGATGCACCCTCAAGCCATGATGCTATACGGCAATATGCTGGCCGTGGATGAAAATGACCGGACGATCAACACATTAAAATATCGCCAGCTGTCCCTGGTGGATCTGCTGTGCTTTCAAATCATCGGCCAGCCTGCGGTGTTCATTCGCCGCTCGGCATTGGAGAAAGCAGGCGGCCTCGACCTTAACCTGCATTGCCTGCTCGACCATCAATTATGGATCAGGATCGCCGAGCAGGGAGAGATCGTCCACGTAAATGAGACCTGGGCCGCCGCACGGTATCACGCGGGAGCCAAAAATCGTGCTAGGGCTGCCGAGTTTGGGCGTGAAGCCTTCCGTATTTCAGACTGGGCGTCGAAGGAACCAACTCTGGCGCCTGTGCTGGCGCGCGTAAGGAGTCGCGCCCTCGCCTCCGCGCAGCGCGTGGACGCGCGCTATCTGCTGGATAGTGGACAGCCGGTGTCCGCGCTCCGAGCCTGGACTCGCGCGCTAATGCTTCATCCACCTACCGCCCTTGTGCGCTTGAATTTGCCTGTCTCGTCCCTTCTCGAGATTATCGGGATGGGAAAAATAAGGGATCTTTATTTGGAACGCAGGCGTGGACGATTGAATAAAACAAATGTGAAGGAGTCTTGATGCATTCCGTTTGGAAAGTCATTATGCCGGCATGGGTGATGATCGCTCTCACCAGTTGTTCTCTGGGTTTGAACCAGCCGGTTAAAGCCACTACCGAGTCGCCAACCATCGCCCCCACCTATGCGGCGCGTGCTGACGTAACCGTGGTGCCAAAATCCAACCGGCCAAATATCCTGTTTATCCTTACCGACGATCTCGATGCAAAACTCGGCACGATCAATTACATGCCGCACCTTCAGGAACTTCTCACCTCGCAAGGAATAAGCCTGGATAACTTTATGATCGATACGGCGGTTTGTTGCGCTTCGCGTGCATCTTTCCTGCGCGGACAATATACACATAATCATCAGGTTTTGACTAATTCTCCTCCGCTCGGCGGGTTTCAAAAGTTTTATTCGCTCCAGGAGGAGAGCTCCACACTGGCCACCTGGTTGCAGACGGCCGGTTATGATACTGCTTTGTTTGGAAAATATCTTAACGGTTACCCCTATCCAACAGACAGATCTTATATCCCACCGGGCTGGAACGAGTGGTACAGCCCGGCCCAGGGCAGTCCTTACAGGGAACTCAACTACTCATTGAATGAGAATGGCAAGCTAGTAGGTTACGGTCCGGGCACCAATGATTATCTGACGGATGTCCTCTCTAAAAAAACAGTGGACTTTCTTCGCCGTACAGCTTCGGATCCACGGCCGTTTTTCATCTACCTCGCACCTTATGCCCCACATGAGCCGGCGATCCCAGCTCTCCGCGATCAAAACCTTTTTCCAGACCTGCAAGCTCCACGTACTCCTTCTTTCAATGAGGCGGACGTATCCGATAAGCCTGCCAACATTGCGGCCGACCCGCTGTTGAACGCAACCGACATTGCCAACCTGGATAACCTGTATCGCCAGCGCGTCCGTTCCATGCAGGCTGTAGACGAGATGATCGCAACTCTCGTGGCCACATTAAAAGAGTCAGGACAGCTGGATAACACCTATATCATATTCACTTCAGATAATGGATACCACCTGGGCCAGCACCGCCTGCTGGCCGGGAAAGGTGAGCCGTACGAAGAAGATACGGTTGTACCCTTTATCATTCGCGGGCCAGGCATTCCTGCCGGCCAGACTTTACAAAACTATCTGGTAGGTAACACGGACATTGCGCCAACCATCGCCGAACTGGCAGGTGTAATACCCCCTGCCTTCGTGGATGGTCGATCACTTGTCCCGCTCTGGAGATCAGATCCCCCTACGATAACGGATTGGCGCCAGGGCTATCTGCTCGAGTATTATGGCGCAGGAGATAGTTCAGGTTCTATATTTAACCTGGTCAGCTTGGCACCACCCAATCAACTACTCGAACCACCCGATCCGGACGAACTGGACCAGCCTCTTCCGCCGGGTGGATTTTATGCAATCCGCACATTACGATATACATATGCAGTCTACGATAATGGATTCCGCGAGCTCTATGATCGCAGCCAGGATCCTTATGAATTAAATAATATTGCCTCGAGCGCCGACCCCGCTCTGTTGAGCCAGTTTTCAGCCTGGTTAAAATCCCTGGTTTCCTGTTCTGGCGTGTCATGCCGTTCAGCCGAGCAAATCGGGATACATTAATTCTTCAACAAGTCGTGTTAGAATTTCTGACTGGTGGCGTTAAATCCTGGTAATTGATCCCATCAAGCCCTTTATACCAATCTCTCGTTAATCTAAATACTTCCTTATGTTTACCAAACGGAACATCGTAGCATTGCTTGTTATGGCAATTTCCTCCATGGCTGTTCTATGCTTCCATTCGTACATTGGAAGCATGAGTCGCTTCGTTGCCGATGATTATTGTGAAGCCTATATTGCTCAACATTTTGGATTTTTTCGATCCATCTGGTACTGGTATATCTCCTGGGACGGCACCTTTAGCGGCAGCATTGTGGATTGGCTTCTCATATTTATCAAAGCGGAAGGAATTACATTCGTAATACCGGTTTTGCTAATGATCTGGGTAGCAGCCACTGCATCTACAATTTATCTTTTTCTATCTCAGGAATATTCCTCTTTTATAAGGGTTTTAGCTTCTATTACGTTTGGGGCTATGATGGTTTTTGTGACACTATTAATCAGCCCGAATGTACCCCAATCATTTTATTGGTGGACAGGGATGAGGTCATATATCCTGCCTGTTATTCTTTTTACTTTTTATTGGTTCTTATTTCAATGGTTTGTGTTTAAATGGAAAAAGGGGAGCTTATACCTTTGGAGCATTCTCAGCTTCTGTTTTATATTTCTGATAGGCGGATTGAGCGAAACATTTACTCCCGTCCTCACTATGTTTTTCATCGGTTGGATTGCCTTCGTACTTCTAACTAAAAAGCCCACTTTGCATGATAGGTCTTTTTTCTTCATCCTGGGAGGCATGTTCGGCGCTATAACATCATTGATCGTAGTGGTGGGTGCGCCCGGTAATACAGTTCGGCAGGGTCTTTTTACGCCTCCCCTAGGAATTTTTGAGGTTTTCAAAATTTCCATATCCGCATTCCTGGTCTATATTTCCAATATTTTCATAACGCCAGAAAAAATTGCAGGAGTTCTCGGGGCTTTTCTGGCAACGGTTTGGCTGGGGTCGATGGTTGATCACCCTAACAAATCCAGGGCCTGGATACTACCGGTCATTTTATTGGCAGGCGTTGCGCTAACTTTCGGATGTTTCCTTCCCGCAGCATGGGGATTATCCGATGCTCCTCCCGATCGTTCATTGAGCATCCCTTCTTTTCTCCTCGTTGCGACTATTTTAATTTTGGGGTTTAGCACTGGAAGTCTGCTGTCAGATTACATCACGTCGCACAAACTTGATGTTATCCTAACCGGGTTTTTGATTATTACCCTTGCATGCATCGTATTTTCAGCCTGGGTTAATATGAATAATCTTTATAATGGCCGCCAGGTTTATATCGAATTCTCCCGGAAATGGGATATGGTTAATGAGCAGGTTATTCAAGCTAAATCAGCCGGAAAGCCAGTAGTCCACATTCCTGCCATGGATAGTTGGACAACCCTAGATAAGCCTACTAATAATCCCCATTTTTGGCAAAATATCTGTTATAGCGATTATTATGATATAAAAATCATAAGCCCTTAAACTTCACTCATAAATTAAAGAGAAAAATTCCCGTCCGGTGACGGGAATTTTTGAAATCCTTTTCCGAGGGATAAGCAAATTTCTTGATCATTGATGCCATCGGAGGAACAATCGATAAGCCGTAACCCCTGTATTGTCCAGACTTACAAGGAATATACAGGTGGTAACCTTCATCATTCGCGACCCTGCTATATCAATAATTATTAATTCTTAATCAAGTCGTGTTAGAATTTCTGCCTTGTGGCTATAACTCGAAATGATCGCTCTTTTTTCGCGCCACGATGGCTGCTAATAGTCACGCTGGTTTTATTGTTTGGTCTCGGCCTCGGGATACGGTTGTATGACCTCACTAATTTGCCGCTGGACTTCCATCCCACGCGCCAGCTCCTTAGTGCGCTTAAAGCGCGCGGCATGTTCGATCAGACCGCGCCCGGCATCCCCGATTGGCAAAGGAAAATGTCCTTGAAGCAGTGGAAGACCAAGGCTGAGGTCGAGCCTGAAGTTTTCGAACACCTCGTGGCATTTACATACCGCTTTACAGGCGAACAGTTGTGGGTATCGCGGGTCTATGCGTCCCTTTTTTGGTTGATTGGCGGGTTATTCCTTTTTCTGCTCGTCCGTAACCTGGTCTCAACCGATGGGGCCGTGATCTCGACCGCGTATTATCTTTTCTTTCCTTATGCCGTAATGGCCAGCCGTTCCTTTCAGCCCGACCCACTGATGGTAATGTTGATCATCATATTCTTGTGGATGATAACGCACTGGGTAAAGACTCAATCGTGGGGTTGGGCGGTTCTCACCGGGCTTCTCGGTGGTTTCGCTATTTTTATAAAATTTGTGGCGGCTTTTTTTGTAGTCGGGGGCGCGCTTGGAGCAACCCTGGGGAATTTCACGATACGCGATCTTTTACGTAAACCCCAGATATGGTTGATGGCCGTTGTAGGCGTCCTGCCCGCCTCGGCCTATCTTTTTTATGGGATTGTGTTAAACGGGTTCCTCGGGCGGCAGTTCGGCGGACGGTTTATCCCCGCACTTTTACTCAGTCCAATTAATTACGTCGAATGGGCAACGATGGCCAACATGGCTGCCGGCGGGTTGGCTATCATGCTGGGGCTGCTGGGACTTTTGATCGTCCAGCAAAGAAGCGTACGGATTTTTCTGGCGGCCTTGTGGGCCGCCTATATCGTGTTCGGCCTCTTTTTTGATTACCATGTTGCAACACATGATTATTATCACCTGCCCTTGATCCCGCTGGTCGCAATCTCGCTCGCACCGCTTGCCGATTTAATAATGGTTCACCTGGCAGAATTGACTACTCAGCGCTGGATCCGCGTGGCTGCATTTGGCGTTTTAACCTACGGCCTGCTCGCCGGAGTATGGGATATCCGGAACCAGATGAAATCGGTGGATTATCGGGCCCAGGCCGGGATGTGGGCAGAGATTGGCGATAAACTTGGTCACGGCCCGAACGTGGTTGCATTGACACAGGATTATGGCACGCGGCTGGCTTACTGGGGCTGGCAGGACGCGTTGATTTGGCCTAACTCAGGCGATATTGATTACCATGACGAGCGCGGCGCTTCTTTCAATATTGCGGAGCGTTTCACAAAGTTAACCCGGGGCAATACCTATTTCCTGGTCACTGACTTCGAAGAACTCGATCGCCAGCCTGATCTTAAGAAACTTTTGGCCGGTTTCACGGTTTACGCGCAGGGTAATGGATATACTATATTTGACCTTCAGCATCCTCAATCGCCCTGAGAACCTTCCGGATATCCCAAGCTAAAAAAACCGAACGACTTACGGGTTAGCTCTAAAGCTTTCAAATACACCCCCGTTTGGGGATCATTGGAGAAGAGCAATGCGTTTTCTTGCACCAAAAAGTTTGGCGGCCGGGGTCTACCAGACAGCGATCATTCTCGGCAACCTGGCTGCTGCGGCTGCTTTATTGATCTGTGCCTATTTGGGTACGTTTACACGTTACCTGGCCGATGATTATTGCCAGAGCGTCTTTCTGATAGAGTCAAATACGTTCCAGGCGACAATAAGAAGTTACATCGTGTGGTCCGATCGATATTCGAACCTATTCCTGATCCAGTTTATCGAATGGGGCGGGAAATGGGGCATGCAGTTAATGGCCGCCTCCAGCCTGATCTTTTGGGTGGTCGGGGTAACCTGGCTGGTATCTGAAATTGGAAAATCCATCCGGCTTGTGTGGAATCCTGGAAACAATTCATGGATGGCGGGTCTAATAATATTTCTCAGCCTGTTTGAGGCTCCCAATCTTTACCAGGTCCTGTATTGGCGGGCGGGTCTTATAACGTATCTTGCACCGCTGGTGATCTTTGCCTATATTGCGGCGTTTTTTCTCTGGCAGGTTCGCACCGACTTTCAAAAGTTCCATCTTTTTGGAACGGGCATGGTTTGCTTTGTATTGATATTCTTTGCGGGTGGGTCTTCCGAAACGACTACTGCGCTGCAGATTGGTATTCTTATCCTTGCCCTCTTGTTAATCATCCTGCAAAAGAAAATAAACCATCGCAGCGAGGTCCTGAAGCTTTTGGGGGTGTCACTGGCCGGCGCGATACTTTCCCTGCTGGTAATGGTGCTTGCGCCGGGAAATGGGGTGCGGTTAAATACTCCTACATCTAATGTCATCCTGCTGGCTAAGGAAACCGTCATCTATACCGCACAATTTATTTGGTTAACATTAAGGACCCTGCCCTTGCCAAGTATGATTTCATTGATCATTCCTTTCCTGGTTGTTAATATTCATTGTTTCCAGGATAAAGAGACACAGCCTCAAATCCCGTCTTCGGCTTTATGGCTTACCGCTGCAATAATTCCTGTGGTCCTGTTCATTACCATTGCCTTCAGTTTCGCTCCCAGCGCATTTGCCCAATCCTATCCAGTAGACCGGGCTCGTTATCCCGCCCACTTTCTCTTGACCTTGAGTCTCGCCGCGGAAGGCGGAGTACTGGCCCTTCTCACAAGTAAGATCCGTTGGCCGCTCAAACCGGCTTATTTAATTCCCGGTGCCGGTCTCGTCTTATGTCTGTTGGCTCTTTACCCTGTACGCGCAGCTTATAATTTATTTTCGGTTGC
>CAZPCR010000009.1:0-2261 GCA_964585035.1 uncultured Anaerolineaceae bacterium | reverse complement strand
TATGTCTGTTGGCTCTTTACCCTGTACGCGCAGCTTATAATTTATTTTCGGTTGCTAAGCCGGAATACCAGAGCTGGGCAGTTGCCTGGGATGTTCGTCAGGGGCAGATCTTCACTGAAAAAGCCCAGGGGATAAAGGACCTGGTGGTGCCTCATTTACCCGGCATCGGTTATGTCAAGGAACTTGACGCCAGTCCGAATTATTGGGTTAATAAATGTGCAGAAAAGTTTTACGGCATCGAATCACTTAAAGCGATCCGATTTGGTCCTTAATGAAAAGTTCAATGAGATCTTTTCTGGTTACGGGTGCTCATCGCACGGGAACAACCTGGGTGGGCAAGATGGTCACCGCTGCTCCCAGGCTTGCCTATATTAGTGAGCCTCTGAACGTGTTTCATCATCCGGGTATTCTTGGCGCTCCGGTTCCGTATTGGTACACTTATATTTGTAATGAGAACGAATCGGAATATCTCCTTCCCTTCCAACAGCTCTTGAATTTTCGTTATCATTTCTTTTCAGCGGCAATGTCGCTTCGATCCGGCAGGGATTTTCTTCGCATGGGACGTGATCTGGGAATTTATTGGCAGGCCGATTTATTTCACCGGCTTCCATTGCTCAAGGACCCCTTTGCCGTTTTCTCCATCCCCTGGTTCGCACAAAGGTTGAACAGTCGGGTTGTCGTCACAGTCCGGCATCCGGCAGCCTTCGCCAGCAGCCTTAAACGGATGAATTGGTCGTTCGATTTTAATGACCTGCTCAACCAGCCGCTGCTCATGCACGATCACCTTGAACCGTATCGGAAGGAAATGCAGTCCGTTGCGGTCGACGACGTCATTGGGCAGGCCAGCCTCTTGTGGGCGATGGTCTACCACATCGTCCACGCATTCTGCAAACAGAATCCCTCCATCCGGGTAGTCCGTCACGAAGACTTGTCACTCGATCCGGTCGGAGGTTTTCAACAGCTTTATGGCGAATTGGGTTTAAACTTTACGCCCAGTGTCAAACGCAAGATCATGGATTCCAGCAGTTCCGAGAATCCGGCCGAGCTGTCGCGTAAAAAGGTGCATTCCGTAAAACTCGACAGCCGCGCCAACCTCGATAATTGGAAACACCGCCTCTCTTCCGGGGAGATCAACCTTATTCGTCGCGCAACGGATGAGGTTGCGCATCTTTATTATCCTGAGGTGGATTGGAATTGAAACCGGACCTGCCGTTAGTATCCATAGTGACGCCGTCCTTCAACCAGGCGCGCTTTCTGGAAGACACCATTCAGTCGGTGCTTGCACAAAGTTATCCGCGTCTCGAATATATCATCGTGGACGGCGGCTCTACCGATGGCAGCCTGGACATTATCAAGAAATATTCCGGCAGGCTGGCCTGGTGGACAAGCGAGAAGGATAAGGGCCAGACGGATGCGCTCAACAAAGGCTTCGCCCACACCAAGGGGAATATCTTGGCCTGGCTCAATTCGGATGATACCTACCAACCGGGGTCGGTGGCGTCCGCCGTGGAGTATTTTCAGGAAAATTCACAGCTGGGCCTGGTTTACGGCGACACACAATACATCAACGAGGCCGGAAGGGTAATAGGCAAGTTCCCTGCCGCGCAGACCGACCTCCAGCGATTGCGCCAGGGCTATGTGCACATCCCGCAGCAAGCCTCCTTCTTTCGCGGCGATCTGTGGCGCTCGGTCGGCCCGCTCGATCCATCCTTTTACTTTGCAATGGATTATGATTTGTGGGTGCGCCTCGCGGCCCGCGCGCAGGTAAAATATGTACCGCAGACCTGGGCGAATTTCAGACTGCATAATGCCGGTAAAACGATCGCCGATGACGATCGCTGCTGGCCTGAAATGCTGCGAGTCCATTACCGCGACGGCGGTGGGTTCTTATCGGTGATCGTGGCAAAGTATTATGTTCGCAGGCTGGTTGCACCGTTATGGAACTGGCGGCGAAGGAAGCTCTTGAACAAATAGATAACCAGGTATCTTCTACATCATCTTTTCTCGGTTCTCTTCTCTCTATTCTCTAATATCTGATTTTTTCTAACGAGTATCCATCATGAAATTAATTTTTGCTCCCCCATCACCCGATGATCTGATCCGCCTGCTTAAAGCCTGGCGATTTTGGTTGTTAGGTGCATTCCTCGGCGCACTGATCGGTGCAGCCGTTTACTATATTGCGCCGCCTCCCTGTCGCGCCCAGGCAACCGTTAATGTGGACTTCCACCTGGAGCAGGCCTGGCCGCAAAACACCGACCGCG
>CAZPCR010000008.1:0-23357 GCA_964585035.1 uncultured Anaerolineaceae bacterium | reverse complement strand
AGAAGGATGTCCGCAAATTTCGTCATTCTTTCTCCTGGGCAAGGTAATAAAAAATACTATATTCCGCTTTATGAATTTAAGGAACTCCCCAGACTATTGACTAAACCCCAACAGCACCTTCATTGCTTTGATGTTTTTATTAAAATCCGAATCCTGGTGATTGGCAAGTTCCATGTCTACGGCCGCGCCGACTCCATGCTCAACCGCCCAATCCGCGAGCGTACCGGTGTATGTACAACCGATGTCTATGGGAGGATAGGGATAACCTGTGACATTGCTTAATCCAGCCGCCAGGTCTTTCGAGGCACGCTGCCACGGGTCGCCGCCCGGGAAGACGCCCAACGCCGCGGAATGATAGCTGATCATGGCCTGGATACGGTGCGATATCAAAAAGTTCATTACAGCCTTTGTCTCCGGCTCCGAACCGCCATAGGTGCCTCCGGTCGTGGGACGATCATTCCAACAATTGGTATGATCCCAATCAGCCACCCAGTTTGGGGTGGGGAAGTTGCGGTTCAAGTCTACCCCATTGGCATTGACGCGTGCATCAACGTTACGGCCGCGGGCCACTGCGTCGGGATTCATATCGGGAATTATGTAAAGAGTAGCGCCGCTCGGTATGACTTCGGGATGCTGGCTTATATACACCATCAATTGGTTTGCCAAATCAACCGTATTACCCTCGTAACCGCCGTGAATTCCCGCAATAATGAGATATTGGTTTTCACCCTGGCCAAAGGTATATACATCGATCGGGCGGTTTAATACAGAATAACCTATCAGACGCGGCGCATTTCCAGTAGTAAATATAAAAGGCGTGGGGGTGGAATAATCTTCAATTTCGGTCGCTTGTGGGTTGGGTGTGACCGTTGGAAGGTAGTAAGAAGTAGGTACTGCTGTACGAGTAGGCCGGGGTGCCTGCGTACCGGCGACCGATTCCACTGCGGCATTTGCCGATCTCTGCGTCACATAGAAAATCAATATACCTGCAAAAGCAAGAATTCCCAAGCCATTGAGACCCCACGCTAAAAATATCCATCCTGAATCTTTTTTTCCAGACCGGGAACCCATTAAGCAAGTCCCTGTGCAGTTGTACGCAGCCAGTTGAGCGCAAGGTTCATCGCCCATAGCGAGAGGCTGCGCGGGGGGCCACCGTACGTGACCCGATGGGTTTTTTCACCGTGCGACGTGATCAGGACCATCTCTGCCGAACGATCGTCGGGATAAACACAGATGCCGAGCGCCACATCTGCCTTGAAATCTGTGCGCGCCTTGCGTACCGCGACCATTAAGTCGGCAGGCTTAAGATCCGGTAGAGAGATTGTCTGCGGAAGGTGGCGGGCGAGCAGACCGCCAAGTCCCAGCTCGACTGCAACCAACGTCCACCCACGTTTTGCGAAGGCTTCTAAAACAACTTCTTCCAGGCTGTCTTCATCTACTCCAAAAACGGCATCGCCGAGCCGCGAACGGATGTCATTTTCGATGCGGGCTATTAACTGGTCTGCTTCGGTTTCACTTGCTGCCTTGGCTGCAATACGTACGTCCACGACACCCGTGTGTGCGGCCAGGCCGACCGTCGGGTTAATCAGGGTCTCGAGATCACCGATCTTTTCATCGATCGACCCTTCGCCCAGACCTGAACAATGCAGTACGCGGACTTTGATGACATCATGAAGATCGAACCGCGTTTGCAAATAAGGGATAATGGACTCGTGCAGAATATGTTCCATTTCATTTGGAACACCGGGCAAGGAGATGACAGCATTACGCTCTGTCTCGACAATAAATGCGGGAGCCGTCCCGACCGGGTTCCGGATGCCAATGGCCCCTTTCGGTACAATGGCCTGCCGCTTTTGGTTCTCGGCCGGTTTGCGGCCATAGCGTCCCACAGCTTCCCTGACCTGTTCCCATAAATCTTCACGAAATTCAGTTTCGACCCCAGCGGCTTTGGCAACTGCCTCGCGGGTGGGATCGTCGACCGTCGGCCCCAGCCCGCCGGTGGTTATTACGATCTCGGTGCGCTGCATGGATTCGCGGATCGTGGAAGCAATGCGTTCGGCATTATCGCCAATGGTAATGGTGCGAAAAAGGTCCACGCCGAGGTTTCGCAGAGTGAGGGCGATATGCCTCGTGTTGGTGTCCACGATTTCGCCGAGTAAGATTTCCGTACCGATTGTAATGATTTCTGCAGAAGGCATATTCAATAATTTTGTTTATACCCGGGTTTAATCCGCGCATAAAGGGGAAAAAAGGTTAGGGATAGATCTCCCTAAAATCGTTATTTGCAATTTGAAAGATATCAATATTCGGTTGGGCACAGTCTCCATCAGGGGAACAGGTAATTACCGTGCTCAAGCCCTGGACGCCGTGGGTCTTGTAAAGAGCATCCCGCAGTTTCTTACGTTGTATATAAAGATCATTTCCAACCACCTGTGCTGAGGCCTGGATGGCAGAGAACAATATATTAGCCGCATCATAAGCCTGCAAATGATAATCCGCGATCGGGCCTTCGCCATAACGAGCCTTATATTTTTGTAAAAATGCCGTTGATTCACTGACTTCCGCAGGTCCCGAGAGGTACATGCCTTCTGTATTCGGTTTGGTCCTTTCGATGAAGTCCGCGCTAATGAGGCCGTCAGAACTCATCAGAGCTGGGTCATTAAATCCGGCTTGCGGAATTGCTTCGGTGATGGCTATGCCATCTTCCGTATAAACAGGAAAGTAGATCACATCGGGATTAAGGGGCGTGGCCGCTTGCAACAGAGTTAAGATGTTCTGCCCGCTGCCCAGCTCGATCTGCCCGACACACGTGCCACCCAACTGCTGGAAGTTATCGCACGCCGTCTGCTGCAGTTCCCTGGGATAGGGGGTGCCGTCATGAACTGTGAGCATACGACGCAGCCCCAATACATTGTATGCAAAATTAGCCACGGCCTTGCCCTGAGCCTTATCGTTATAAATGGTGCGCAGGAAACCCGCCTGGTGCAGCGTTGGATCAGTAAGTGACGGCGCAGTGCTGGAGGGTGAGATCAATGTCATACCGGCATCAGACAGTACCTTGGCGGCAGGTACCGAAGCACTGGAACAAGTCGCCCCGATGACACTAATGACCTGCTTATCTGCCGCAAGTTGTTTGGCAGCTGTCTCCGCTGCCTTTTCGTCACACTGGTCATCTGCTTTTTCCAAATCAATGGCATGGCCAAGGAGCTTTCCTTCATCCGCAATTGCAATCTCGACCCCCCTCACAGCGTCTATACCGTAAACCTGGTCCGGTCCACTCATGGTGAGCAAGGTGGCAACTTTAATATTTTCACTTGAGCTGACGGTTACGCAGCCGAGTGGGTCAGTGCATGTAAAGCTGGTTGTTCCGCCTCCACATGCGGATAAAAACAAAGCGACAATTGTTAACAATACAAACAAGATAAATCGATTCACAAAGTGTCTCCCAATGAGTGTAAACCATATTCTACTCTTGAATCAATAATCATTCGCGAAAGCAGAGTAGAAAGTAATTGGCATTGACGACAACAGGTGAAAGAAACAGGCACAAGGCGTACGCCTCATGCCTGTTTCTTTTTCGGATATTTCATGCAGGGGCTTTGAGTAGATTAGCTCCCTGCTATTCCAATCTATTTATCCAGGTTCAGACGATACCCAAATATGATTTGCGGACCATTTCATTAGACTTAAGATTGGCGGCAGTATCGGTAAGGATTATCTCGCCAGTCTGGATCACGTACCCACGGTTCGCGATGGAAAGAGCCATTAAGGCGTTCTGTTCCACCAGCAGGATGGTGGTGCCTTCCTTGTTAATGGTCTGGATAATATCGAATATTAACTCCACCAGAATGGGCGAAAGGCCCATGGAGGGTTCATCTAGGAGCAGAATGTTTGGACGGGCCATCAGGGCACGCCCCATGGCGAGCATTTGCTGTTCGCCACCGGAGAGGGTGCCGCCATTTTGAGTGACGCGTTCCTTGAGACGAGGAAATAAATTGAACACGCGTTCCAAGTCATCACTCAGGCCCGTCTTATCTTTCCGGGCATAAGCACCCATTTCGAGATTTTCCATAACCGTCATGCGCGGAAAGATCATGCGTCCTTCGGGGCTTTGCGCCACGCCACGCTTTGCAACTTCATGAGGAGGCAATTTTTCCAAAGCCTCACCTTCCAGCAGGATCGTCCCAGAGCGAGGACGAGTAATTCCCTGGATCGTATGCAGTGTGGTACTTTTGCCCGCACCGTTGGAGCCGATCAAGGTGACAATCTCGCCTTTTTCGACCTTTAAGGAAATACCTTTTAAGGCATGGATATTGCCGTAGTACGTATGGACATCTTTTAGTTCGAGCATAGTTTAATCTCTGCCTTTACTTCGTCACAGTGCCTTTACCAAGGTAGGCTTCAATGACACGTTGATTCTTCTGGACGACTGCAGGAACGCCTTCCGCGATCTTTTCACCATAATCCAACACAGAAACACGATCTGAGAGACCCATCACCACGCGCATATGATGTTCGATCAATAGGATGGTGAGCCCAAGTTCTTTGCGCAGCTTCAGTATAAAATCCGTCAAGTCCGCGGTTTCGTTCGGATTCATGCCTGCTGTTGGCTCGTCCAGCAGCAGCAGCTTGGGTTCCGTGCCAAGTGCACGAGCGATCTCAAGTCGCCTTTGAAGACCATACGGGAGATTTTTGGCAGTTATATTCGCATCCGTTCGTTTGAGCCCCACGAATTCCAACAAGTCAAGCGCTTTGCTGTGAGCATTCGCCTCTTCTTTTAATGTTCCCGGGGTGCGAAGAATTTGCCCGACGAGTGTCGAATGCAAACGCACATGCTCTCCTACCAGTACATTTTCGATAGCGCTCATATTAGCGAAAAGGCGGATGTTTTGGAACGTACGAGCTATGCCAAGGGCCGTGATCTCAAAAGGTTTTAGTTTGGTAATGTCTTTCCCGTTGAAAGTCATTTCACCGCTGGTAATGCGGTAGACGCCGGTCATTCCATTGAAGAAGGTGGTCTTGCCTGCGCCATTCGGCCCAATCAGACCGGCAATCATCCCCTTCTCAATAATGAAATCCACATTGTTGACGGCAGTCAAGCCGCCGAACATTTTGGTTACTTTATGAGCTACAAACAGTTCCACTGCTGATCTCCTAACTCTTTATCGATGCGGCCAGGTTGGGTGCATCATCGGCCTCATGCAATTCCATCCGGCGTTGGGCGCTTGGCACCAAACCCTCAGGCCGTACGGCCATCATGATAACGAGGGTTATGCCGAATAAAAAGTAGCGATACAATATTGGGTTTGCATTCTGGGCAACGATATCATGAAGGGTGCGATTTGTGGCAAGGGAAGGAAGTATGGTGTGATTCATCAAATTCGTCAGGAAGTCCTTGAGAGCCGGCAGGAAAAGACGATCCGCCAGTTCTATAGTCAGACCTCCGACAATAACGCCATAAATATTACCTATGCCACCCAGAATGACTGCGCACAGGATAATAATAGACGTGCTGAATTCAAATGCGCTGGGGAAAATGCCGGAGATATATGCAGCGAAGAAAGCCCCGGCGAAACCGGAGAATGTGGCACCCATTGAGAAAGCCAGCAGTTTGGTACGAACAGGATCGATGCCCATTTGTGCGGCAGCCAGCTCATCTTCGCGGATCGCCATCCAGGCCCGACCAAGGCGGCTTTCGCGCATCCGATTGATCAGGAATATGGATAGAAGGATGATCGCGATGATAAGGAAGTACCAGGGGAAACTATTACTTGAAGTAAATTCTCCAATACCAGGCAGGGAGGGCCGCCCAATGGGGTTGATGCCTAGTTCGCCGTTTGTCACATTAACGGCATTTGCGATGACAATACAAGAAGTCGTGGATTTTACGTGAAACAACCCTTCGATACCCGGAATAATCCAGCAGGTGAGGGGCTCCTGGATCGTTACCGAGGTCAAATTGCGAAACATTACCGGAATGATCTCGCCGAAACCCAGCGTCACGATGGCGAGGTAGTCACCTCGCAGTCGTAGTGTAGGAGCACCCAGCAAGAGACCTGCGATAGCCGCCACGGCTGCGGCGATCCAGATCACAAGCCAGAAGTTGAGGGTGATATTGTCCTGCGCAGACGATAGGATGCCGGTTGTATAAGCACCAATTGCAAAAAATGCAGCGTACCCCAGGTCAAGCAAGCCGGCATAACCAACCACAATGTTCAAACCCATGCCGAGGATCACAAAGATCAGGGCAAAAATCACCAGGGATGTCCAGCCCAACCCGGTAAAGTTATCTGCAAAAGGAAATGCAATTACAACCAAAGCAAGCAGGACAAGCCTGCCAATGCGTTCCTGACTTTCCGATAGGCCATGAAGACCAACCATGACAAGAACCATGGCTATACCGCCGAGAGTGCCAATCAGGTTGGCGGGAATAACCACCGATTGAGGGGCTGGATTATGGCCGATAGCCTTCTCAATATATTGGTTTTCGAGCAGGCTAAGTATGAGAAGAACCACATTCGATGCGACCGCCGCCGGAAGCGCTTCCAAAATCAACTTGGAAGGTTCTTTCCGCGTTAGTCGACCGCTGAGAGTAAGTCCAAGGCCTATACCCATCACAACACCCAAGACAGCAACGGCCCAGCCTCCGAAGGTAATGGTAAATAATCCAGCTATAAGTCCAAAGATCAAGCCTAATCTTATATTTTTCATGTGCCCGTCTCTCCGGCCTTTTCTACGCCTTGTCTCCCGCCTGCTCGCCAAGCAAGCCGGTGGGTCGGAACATCAAGATCAGTACGAGAACTGCAAAAACCCAGGCTTCCGTCCAGCGTGCATCCAGGATTCCATCGCTGAAGGAGGCCAGGATACCAATGAGAAATCCTCCCAGCATGGCACCGGTGATGTTCCCAATCCCTCCCAGAACAGCGGATGTGAATGCGAACAAGCCGGCTCGGAATCCCATGAACCACCATGCTGTGTTGTTATAAAGACCAGACATCAAACCTGCTGCACCCGCCAATCCGCCTCCAATAAGAAAGGTGGCCGTGATCACATAGTCGATGTCAATGCCCATCATTTTTGCGGCATCACGATTTTGAGCGGTGGCACGCATAGCCTTGCCCAGGGTGGTGCTATGAACAAAATACCGCAGGCCGATCATGAGGAGAGCGGCAAGGATAATGACAACAAGGCCCGTAATAGTAAGACGTAGATGAATTCCAGTAGAAGACAGTATGTTCACGTTCAACCCGAGCTTAGTGAACATTGTACCCAGCAAATCAGGAAAGTTTTTCTGTGAAGCGCCTCCAGTACTGCCAAAGGACGGTACCAGCCAACTCTGTCCTGCCCAGATCAGGCCGATATTTTCGATAACAAAGGACATACCGATGGCGGAAATGAGAGGCGCCAGACGTGGGGAATTGCGGAGTCGTCGATAGGCAAGCCGTTCAATAGTCGCATTGAGAACCCCACAAACCACGATGGCTATGACCAAAGCAAGGATAAGTCCAAGAATAATATGAACCGGATCGGTGGCGTTGAGCGTGCCTGTCAGCGATAATACTGTCAGGGAGGTGAATACGCCGATCATATAAACATCACCATGTGCAAAATTAATTAATTCGATGATGCCGTACACCATGGTGTACCCGAGAGCGATGATGGCTAAAATAGCGCCATTTGCAATTCCAATCAGTAAAAACTGAAACAATTGAAGTGGATTTTTGGCAATCGCCGCTGCAATGACTGGGATGTCCAAAGAAGCCACCGGCCCAATGAGTAAGACTAAATAAATCACGATAACGACTATGATGGGACGTACGAATCGCTGTAGTTTCTCGTTCATTCTCGACTACCTCCGTTACTCAATCTGCTTGCAGGACCGGGTACAACATTAATGTTAATGGCCAAAACATTTACGAAATGATAGGGGGCGGCTCTTAGCGCCGCCCCCTATTTTAAAATTTAGGTCTTATTTCTTGAGTGAGAAGGTGCCAAAGTCGACGAACTTACCACTTTGAGCCTGACCAATAAGGAAGAATGGCAGAGTGATATCGCCATTCTGATCAATGGACCATGTTCCAAGCGCACCCTGGAAGTCTTTGAGGGCAAAGACTGCTTTGGTTACGGTCGCGCGATCAGTCGGGTCTCCGCCTTGTTTACAAACATTCTCAATGGCGGCGAGCAGACCGTTCATCAAATCATAACCAAAAACCGCGTACGGTTCATTGGTTGGGCCATACTTGGCAGCATAATCGGTATAGAACTTGGTGCCGATTGGGCTCAAGTCCTTCTTGGCCACACCAGGCGTGCTAGCATATGCACCTTCGGCGACCGTGGCGCCAGCGCCATCTATGAAGGCCTGAGTAAAGACACCATCCGGGCCCATGAACTTAACCTTGGTATTATCGCCCATGATGGAGACTTTGTCTTTCAATACCTGGGAGGCATTGCTATCTACCACCGCGCCAAGGAAGATCATGTCCGGCGCATTACCGTTATTGCTGGTCGAGATCTTGGTCATCAAGGCCTGATAGTTGGCAGCCTTGGTGTCATAGCCTTCATTGGCAATCACAGTGATGCCGGCAGCTGTTGCGGCCTGGGCGACTGAATCAGCCACGCCTTTGCCATATGCCTGCTGGTCATTGAGAATATACAACGATTTGACATTCAGGGAGACCATGAAGTTTACGTCGATGGGGCCTTGCAGGTCATCAGTGGCAGCGATACGGGCATAGTTGCGAACACCCGAGGGATAGTACACATTCGGCTCGTTGGCAGCCGTGATACCTGTGGCCGCGTGGGTCAAACCAGGATAGGTGTTGGCAGGCGAGAACATCAGCAGGGGGCCGGCCTGATTTGTGATCGGGATCGACAATTTGGCAGCACCGGAGTTGAAGGTTCCGAGGTAGGCAATGATCGATTTGTCGGCTGCTGCTTTGGTGGCGTTTTGGGTTTCAGTTGCACCATCCCATTGACCCGTAGCAGCTGTAGCATCATCCCAGGCTTCATAGGAGAGAGCATATTTGCCGCCGCATGCAACATTATTTGCCTCGTCGAGGCGCAATTGCTCAGCATTAACGATAGTCTGGGTTTGGGTTAGCGATGAACCTGTCATCGGCAGGTCAGAGACGATCTTAAGCGTTGCTACCGGAGCAGCGCCTGAAGTTGTAGCAGCGGGGGCTGTGGTCCCAGCCGAGCTAGAAGTAGCAGCTGGCATAGACGTGGCAGCCGGGGCCTGTGTCGCGGTTGCGGGAGAGCCGCATGCCGCAAGTACCAGGCTGGTAGCAATTAACAAGGAAATCAAAACGAGAAAGCGTTTAGACATATCTTACTCCTCCGAAAAATTAGTTGGTTCATTGGTTCTCAGCAGGCAGGATTACCTGGAACCGGTTCACGTACAGCGGACAAAGCTTATTTATGTCGAACTCACCTCCTTCCGGTTTATTGTTAATAAATTTTATCAAATTATACAGAAAACCGCGAAAACATCTCCACTTATGCATGGATTTTCTCGCGGCTTGTATAAACAATAAAGGAATTCTTTATTATTTTCAACTTATAAAAATGTTAAGCCGGAATGATAAGTTCATTTCTGAATATGGTCAAGTGTTTTTGAAATCCTGGTTCTGTCGTTTTAAGCGAATATTCCCGGATTAAGACTACCAACACTGCATTCTTATAGATAGATAGAAGAAAATTCTTTTTCTGCTATACTAGCCGAAATGTTTCGCCGAAATTTATCGGTGCTCTTTCTTATTCTATTTTCAATTTTATTAACCGCCTGTACTCCTGGCAGGCCGGCAACCTCGAGTACGCCCACATCTTCACCAAGCACCTACGATGGTGAGTGGGAGGCACGGGCGGTAACAGGCGATGGCAAACAGGTCAACTTGACCTTTGTTGTACGCGATTCGGTAATTACCTGGGCGTCATATTCATATCCGGGACAAGCAGGTCAAACCTGTACTACTCTTCTTTCGACGGCATCTCAACCAACGATCATTAATGGAAAATTTAATATTACGATTTCCTCAAAAACTGCGTCGATAGGCGGTACTTTTAATTCTTCCTCATCGGCTTCGGGCGATATTTCTTTTATTGAGGTGGAATCGGCCAGAGCGCTCAATTGTGTTGCCAATATAAATGCCACCTGGAGTGGATCGAAAAAGCCGGAAGCCTCATTAAACCCTGCAGCTTCCACCGGCAATTCATGGTGTGGGAAGAATGTCAATTGCAGTGATCTACTTATCCAATTGCTTATCTTTGGATTGGTCAATGGCGCTATTTTAGCCCTCAATGCAATTGGCGTAACGGTCATTTATAGTACCGTTCGTACGATCAACCTGGCTCATGGAGACGTTTTTGCATTAACCACCGTGTTGGTCACCTCCAGTATCAACTTGATCGGCCTTAATCAAGATTGGCCGGGAGGGAGGCGTTGGATCATATTATTGGGCGTTTTGCTGGCCAGCATCCTGCTTGGTATATTATTAAGTGTTGGGGTGGAAGAGCTAGCCTTCCGTCCTTTTCGAGGACGGTCCCGTCTTGGTCCGATCATTGCATCCCTGGGCCTTTCCTTCATCTTATATCAAGGATCGCTGATTTGGCGTACATTTCAAAAGTCATTCATCCGTGGTGAGCATCGCAGCGTACCCGGTTTGGCGGAGGTGCCTACGGACGGTATTCCAAATTTCCTGGGTGCCGGGAACTTACTCTCCGGGAAAATCGTTTTATCGTTTGGCGATATTTTCGTTTTCATGGTGGCCATCTTATTCGTCATCATCGCCACCTATATATTACTGCATACTAAATTAGGTCTCTCCATTCGGTCCGTTGCTCAAAACCCGGAACTAGCAGAGGTGGTGGGCGTAAACCAGGCTGGTGTCATTCGCCGTGCTTTTGCCCTGGGAGGTGCCCTGGCGGGTGCAGCAGGTTTTGTTTTTGCATTGTATTACTCGCGCCCGTTCGGTCAAGCAGGAGCAGAAAGCGGATTAATTGCATTTGCAGCTGCACTACTCGGTGGAATTGGCAGCCCCGGTGGCGCGATGGTTAGCGGACTTCTTCTGGGTGTCACAAGCTCAATAAGCGATTACTTTATCAGCGCACAGTGGACACCGGTATTGGTGCTTGGCTTATTAACTGCTTTACTTATCTGGAGGCGAGGGGGGCTGCTGGACTCAGGGGATACGGATGAAACCAAAGTTCGTGATTCAGTTGTGTTAACTTCCACCGGTGAAAATCCCCGTGCCTGGCGATGGCTGATATCGTCGTTCATAGTGCTTGGGTTGCTTCCCATTGTTTTTACCAAATATAACCTGGACGGAGAAGTGCTATTGCGTGGGGCGGGTATTTTCATTTTACTAGCCCTGGGTCTGAATATTCTATTAGGGCTTTCGGGGGTCCTTGACCTCGGATATGCAATGAGCTATGCGGTGGGGGCGTACACAGCCGCTATTTTAACCAATCGATTCGGGCCAATTGATTTCATACTTGTGGTCTTAATAAGTGGATGTGCAGGCGCTCTTTTTGGTGCTTTAAAAGGCGGGTTGGCAACACGCCTCCAGAATGATTACCTGGCGATCGGAACGCTGGCTCTCGGATTGCTCACACAACAGATCATCGTAAATTTGGACGTGACGGGCGGCCCTAATGGATTCAGCAGTCTGCCACCACCGCATATTTTTGGGGTTTCGCTGGGGTCGCAAACCTCGGAATATTATCTTGTATTAGCATTTGTCCTGCTTGGTACCCTCTTAAGCCTTCGCCTGACATCCTCCCGGACGGGACGCGCCTGGTTGGCGCTATCTGATGACGATACGGCTGCCATTTCATCCGGCATTAATACAAGCCGGTATCGCATGCTTGCTTTTGTTGTCTCGTCTGTATTAGCGGCCATTGGAGGTGCGTTGTATGCAAGCACTTTTAGTTATATTGATCCCAATATTGCAGCATTCGATGTTTCGGCAATGATACTTTCGATGGTGATTCTCGGCGGGGCAGGAAGTGCGACTGGCGTTATCATGGGTGTGCTGTTAATTTATGGCTATGACCGGGTCATCATTCCACAATTGAGCGCATTGATAGCAAACTTAATGCCACAAAATTCATATATAGGCATGGTCCCCAATATCCGAGGTACGAACTTTTTCAACTTCGGGATTGCTTTATATCTGACAGTTTTATGGAGGGCCCGGAGAGGCAAGAGCAATATCTCTTAATGAACGGGGGTTATTTTATTTATTCGAATCACCCGATAATCAAATACGCCCCTACTGGATATCATTGCAGCAATGTTTAGGACAATGTCCAACCTGATTGGAAAGAACTTAAAAATCCCGGGACGCAAAAGCCTTATTTGTCATCTTCCCGTGGTTGTATTACTTACTTGATCCCGGATCCTCAAATCGGTATTCCTGATCTTCATGGCCAGATCGGCAGCCAGGTTATGCATTAAACGATAGCCAAGCTGCGGATAAGTCTCACACAACATGATAAGCCTATCGCGGGGGATCACCAGTAAACGCGTCTCACCTTCTGCGGCCCGGGCGGACGCCGATCGAAGCCCTTCATCCACCAGGGCTACCTCACCAAATGATTGGCCGCGGCGCAATTTGGCAATGACCGTCTCCTCTTCTTTTTTGGACGGCTCCGCGACCCCATGGCTGATCAGAATTTCAACTTCTCCCAGGGCAATGATATAGAGCTCCTGGCTGCTGCTATTTTCCTTGAAAATGATATCCCCTGGCTGATATGTAAGTTCCTGGCACAAGTTTGCAACCAACTCCAATTGAGCCGGGGTTAACTGAAAGAAAACGTCGCTTTGTTTCAGAAAGTTAACAGCAGAATTCATTTACAGATTCCGATCTTGAATAATGGGAGGAAAATAACAAAATAATGAAAAAAAAAGAGATCATGGATAGGTATTACTAAGCCAGTCAATTGGGTTAACTTCAATCCCATTGACCCAGATTTCAAAATGGAGATGCGGACCTGTTACGCGGCCGGTTGCGCCCGCTTTCCCTATCAGATCCCCGGCTTTCACCTGTTGGCCGACCTGGACATTAAATTCAGATTGGTGACAGTACATGCTATAGATCCCCCAGCCATGATCGATGATGGTTGTATTTCCATGCACCGTCAGCATTCCGGTGAAAATGACAACACCATCGGCGGCTGCAAAGATAGGGTCACCAACCTGTTCGCAGAAATCCAGGCCGGAATGGAATGAATGGTAGGTTTCACTCGTTCCCGTCCCTACATAATTCCTTCGAACGCCAAATAGGGATGGATGGCAATTGGCAAATTGAGGTAGTGTGGGGTTTTTAAATCCACCCTGCCAGTAGCGCGTGGGGTTGACAGGTGCTGTGAGCTTATCGAGTTGTTGTGTTTCCGCGTCATTGGTAGTTGGATCGATCGTATCGGCGGCAACCGATAGAAGCGGGTCGGTCGTATAATTTCCAGATTGTATGATCACCGATTGTTCGAAGGTTTGTTTAACTCCGCTAGGCAATGCGGCTTCCAGTTGAAGTGGATATGCTCCCGGGTTAAGTAATGCATATGTTCCCTGCAATGCAACATATTTGTTGCTTCCAAGTGGGAAAAAGTGCAGGGGGGTGTCTACAAGTGTGCCGCTCAATTGCGCACCTTGTTGAGCCTGTACAATGATTTCAGCCGTCCCACCCTGGGTAATGGGCAGGGGATTAACATTGACATTGACAAATGTCGAGGGCAACCCGTTCACCTGTTCATTTCCCTCGCCACTACCCGGCGCGTACAGAACGTCTCCGGGAAGCGCATCCCAGGTGCCCTGGAGACCGTTCAACCCAGATAACGACCACGGATCGGCCTGTGCTTCGACAGAAGCCTCCAGCAACGTTTCTCCAATTGAGAGTGATAGCCGGTTTGTCAGGGGTTTTACTTTTTCATCTTGAAGATGAACCACACTTAAGCCCGCATACAGCTCCGTGGGGCTGGTGATGCGGTTCAAGCGACTAAAAAGGTCAAGCGGGATTTGTAAACGGCGGCTTACACTTTTCACCGTATCCCCATACCCTAAATCTTCAGCTGTCAAAGTACCCGTGATGTCTTCCAGCCCAGGGATCGTCAATTGTGCTCCGGCAGAGATACTGTTGGCATCGGAAATGTCGTTGGCGGACATTAAATCAGTCAAGGAGACTTTGAAGCGCGCGGCGATGGATGATAGCGCGTCTCCCGGCTGAACAATATAAACAGGGCCGGATACAGGGGATTGTGCGTAAGTCGGTTGGGCGAAAAATAATAAGCTGGCGATCAACGCCACGATCAAAAGGCGTCTACGCATTTTGGAACTCTACTTTATGTCCGATCTCGTAATCGTTAATATGCGCAGGATGGATCTCGAGAACATAGCGTGCAGCCAGGATGGGGAAGTAGGCCGGCCGCCAGGACCTGGCGATCCTTTTATCAACCACTTCCTTACTGGAATTGATCCAGAATACGGCCAGGTCGAATGGAACGAACAGCATATGAATGGATGAGTCGATGCGTGAGTCACGCTCATTCACAAGCAACAGACCCTCATCCCTTGAAAGTTGTGATCGGAACATTAAGCCCCGCAGGCGGCAGGCAAATGAGTCGCAATACCCGACCCGCACCGGCTCCTTGATCCGTTTATCCAGGTTCTGTATATAAATGGAGGACATGATTTAAATATAGAGCAGCGCGAACAGTGGAAATATCCGGCCAGGCGTATTTTTATCGATACCCTGAGTAATTAATATGAAGCAAATAATAGATCTTTGCTCTCGGTATCCCAGGGTTGGGTCAGGAAGTAGTTTTATCCTGGCCGAGAACTTTTTCGACGCTGCTCAACAATTCCTGCGGACTGAATGGCTTGGCGATGTAATCATCCACTTTGGCGATATGGATTCCCAGGACTTTGTCGATACTTTGGGCCCTGGCGGTGACGACGATGACCGGGATATGCCGCGTTAATTCATCGGATTTCATTTGCTGGTATACTTCCCAACCATCCATATCCGGCATCATTAAGTCGAGAAGTACGAGATCGGGCAATTCTTCGCGTATGGCCTGCAAACCGGCCTTCCCACCGGCAGCACCTGATACTTTAAAACCCCGACGCCCCAAAATAAGACGGATCAAGTCGATCATCTCCGGCTCATCTTCAATACATAAAATATTTTTTGCGAGCTTATTATCGTCCATGGACTTTCTTTTAATAGTGTACCATATTGCAGAACATAGGAAAAGATGAAGATCGTTACATGGAACGTAAACGGCATTCGCGCCGTGCTGGGGAAGAATGCGTTCGATCGGATTTGGCTGCGCTCGCCCGATGTGCTGTGTTTGCAGGAGGTCAAGGCGAGACCGGAGCAATTAACGGATACGCAGCGGGAGTCTATGAAAATGCCTTTTGCATGGAATCCGGCTGAACGCGCCGGTTACAGCGGAGTTGCAACGTTTTACCTGGATGCACCGGGTGAGATCACACTGGGAATGGATAATCGAAGATTTGATGTGGAAGGGCGAGTGATCCGGACTCGTCATAAGGACCTGGTTTTATATAACGTGTATTTTCCGAGCGGCCAACGTGGACATGACCGTGTGGAATATAAGCTCGAGTTCTACTCTGCTCTTCTTGATATCTGCGATGAGCTTCATAAAAAAGGGGAAAACCTGATCATTACAGGTGATTTCAATACTGCCCATAGTCCGATTGACCTCAAGAATCCCAAACAAAACCAGAAGACATCCGGATTTCTACCCGAAGAACGGGCTTGGGTGCAAAAATTTTTAGACCATGGCTTTGTAGATATTTATCGAAACCTGTATCCAGACCGAATTCAATACACCTGGTGGACCTATACTTCCGGGGCCCGCCAGCGAGGCGTGGGGTGGCGGATCGATTACTTCCTGGTTTCGGAAGCCCTGGTTCCCCGTGTGAAGGATGTGATCATACACGACGATATGCCCGGTTCTGACCATTGCCCCGTAGAAATGGAAATCATTTAGCTTTTACGCATTAATCCACCCTTCAGACGGCAACCGTAATATATTAGAGAATCATATAAATAATTCCATGAGGCTATTCGCAACAGACCTAGATTGGTATAATCTCCCCCGCAAGATTTCTGGAGGAATCTGTGAATTCTAACCGTACTCAATCGTTCATTATCTACTTCCTGCTGATCGTAGCGATCGGCGCGATGCTTTACGTCGGTTTCAGGCAGGGCAGCACGACCACGGAGCCCCTGACGATCAACCAAGTAGCCAATGCCATTCAAAGTGGCACCGTAGCCCGGGTCATTATCAATAGCGATGACACACTCCATATCGTTTATAAGTCTGGCAAGGAAGCGGACTCGAATAAAGAGCCGACGACAACACTGGTCGATCAACTCATCAGCCTGGGTGTGACACCCGCCGAACTCTCATCATCGAATGTGATGGTGGAGGTCAAGCCTCCTTCACAATGGGCCGGTATACTGGGCAGCCTGTTATATATTCTGCCGGTAATTTTTATGGTCTTTGTGCTCTGGTTTATCTTTCGCCAGGCGCAGGGAAGCAATAATGCCGCAATGGCCTTCGGGAAGTCGCGGGCACGCATGTTCAGCGGCGAACACCCCACTGTAACCTTTGATGATGTGGCCGGTGTAGAAGAATCCAAACAAGAGCTGGCAGAGGTCGTGGAGTTCTTAAAAGAGCCGCAGAAGTTCATCCAGCTTGGCGCGCGGATTCCCAAAGGTGTCCTGCTCGTCGGGCCTCCAGGTACAGGTAAGACCTTGCTTGCCAAGGCGGTATCTGGAGAAGCGGGAGTACCTTTTTTCTCAATCTCCGGTTCCGAATTCGTTGAAATGTTCGTAGGCGTCGGCGCGAGCCGCGTGCGCGATTTGTTCGATCAGGCCAAGCGCCATTCTCCGTGCATTGTCTTTGTAGATGAAATCGATGCAGTCGGGCGTCAGCGCGGCGCGGGGTTGGGCGGTTCGCACGACGAGCGCGAGCAGACACTTAATCAGATGCTGGTCGAGATGGATGGCTTCGACACGGACACCAATGTTATTATCATTGCGGCCACCAACCGTCCCGATATCCTCGATCCGGCTCTTCTGCGCCCAGGCCGCTTTGATCGCCGTGTCACACTTGACCGGCCAGACGTAAAAGGACGCGAAGCGATCCTCAAAGTCCATGTCAAAGGCAAGCCCCTGGATCCCGTGGTTGACCTTGCATCGCTGGCACGCGGTACACCTGGCTTTGTCGGTGCGGACCTGGAGAACCTTGTAAACGAAGGCGCCATCCTGGCTGCACGCCGCAATAAGAAGTCCATCGGACAGTCAGAGCTTGAAGAGGCCATTGAACGCGTGGTCATGGGACCTGAACGGAAGTCCCGATTGATTTCGGATGAAGAGAAACGCATCATTGCCTACCATGAGGCGGGCCATGCAGTAGTGGCCAACGCCATCCCCGAGGCGGATCCCGTCCAGAAGGTATCCATTGTAGGACGCGGTCAGGCCGGTGGAGTGACCTGGTTCCGTCCAGATGAAGACCGCCTGCTTTATTCTCGTAAGAAGCTGCTTGCCAACCTGGCATATGCACTCGGTGGACGGGTTGCCGAAGAAATCGTTTTCGACGATATTACGTCCGGCGCCGCAAACGATATCGAGCAGGTAACCCGCATGGCGCGCACAATGGTGACGCGTCTGGGTATGAGCGGCGAGATGGGCCCCTTGCAATACGGACAGAAGGAAGAGTTGATTTTCCTGGGTCGTGAGATATCGGAACAACGCGATTATTCCGAAGCTGTTGCCGAGAAGATCGACCAGGAAGTGCGCAGGATCGTCGAAGAGGCTTATACACTCGCAAAGAAGCTGCTGAACCAGTATCGCACACAGCTCGATGCTGTGGCACATAAATTACTCGAAGCAGAAACCATGACACGCGAAGAGTTCGAAGGGATCTTCCCCCCACCGACTCCGAAGAAGAGCGGGACACCACAACCAGCATAAAATAAAAAATTACCCGGCAGATAAACTGCCGGGTAATTTTTTATTCACAAGATGCCCACCTTCATCATCCAATCAATCCACTGTCCCTGCCCATCTAATACCACCCTCTATTCAAAACCGCATCCGGGTTCGCCAATTGATTCTCTCTCGCCGGGAAGACTTGCACGGCACAAGCTTTAAACTCCGGGATCAACGCTTGCGGGTCGAGGGCATCGTTAGTCAATAAATTCGCCGCCGCTTCTGCAAAATGCATGGGGATGAACACCACTCCTACTGTCGTCTTCTCGGTCACAGTAACCCGCAGGATCACTTCCCCTCTGCGCGAAGTCACACGTACCGTCATACCATCGATGATACCGTGCATCTCCGCGTCCGCCGGGTGCATCTCGATGCGGGCTTCCGGATAGGCTTCATCCAAAGCGGAATGCCGCGTCATGGTGCCACCATGCCAGTGCTCGAGCACGCGTCCGGTCGTGAGGATGAACGGGAACTCGTCGTCGGCCTCCTCCATCACATGGATAAAATCCAGCGGCGTAAATTTACCACGACCGCGCGGGAACGTGTCGATGAACAGCGTCGGTGTGCCAGGGTGGTCCTTATCCCATACGGGATACTGCAAACCAACTTTGTCGATGCGCTCATATGTCACACCGGCAAAATCCGGTACGACGTTCGCCATTTCGGCGAAGACTTCTGCCGGGCTGTGATAATCCCACTTGGCGGAGTTGGCGCGTCCGAGGCGGGGCTCGAGTCGTTTGGCGAGATCACAAAGGATTTCCCAATCGGGTCTTGCCTGGCCGCGCGGTGGTTGCGCCGCTCGCACACGCTGCACGCGGCGGTCGGTGTTAGTGAAGGTCCCCTCTTTCTCTGCAAACGGAGTGGCCGGTAGGAATACATCCGCAAACGCGCTGGTCTCATTGATGAACAGGTCCTGCACCGCGAGGAATTCAAGCTGCTCCATGTGATGGCGTGTGACGTTGAGATTCGGATCGGACATCATCGGGTTCTCGCCCATGATATAAAGTGCCCTTACCCCACCCATGTGAGCATGGCCGAGGATCTCGGTTTGCGTCAAACCGAGTTTACGGGATAGACCGCCTGGCTCCACATTCCAAGCTTTTTCCCATTTGGCCGCGTTATCATTGTTATCTACACGCATATAGCCTGGGTAATGGAATGGCATGGCCCCCATGTCGCTTGCACCCTGCACATTATTCTGGCCGCGCAGCGGGTTGAGTCCCGTGCCATCGCGCCCGATCTGACCTGTGAGAAAAGCCAGGTGGATGAGCGACGAGGCACTGGCCGTGCCGTGTGAAAGCTGCGAAATGCCCATGCCCCAATAAATGGCGGCATTCTTCGCATTGGCATAAAGCCGGGCGGCATTGCGGATATCTTCGGCGGGCACGCCGGAAACTTCTTCGGCGTATTCGGGAGTAAACTTTTCGAGCGATTCCAGAAATTCAGTATAACCTTCAGTGCGGTTATTGATGAAATCGTGGTTGACCAGGTTTTCTTCGACAATCACGTGCGCCATGGCGCTGAAGACCGGCACGTTCGTACCGGGCTTGAGCGGCAGCCACAGCTCAGCAAAATCCACCAAGTCGATGCGCCTTGGGTCGGCCACGATCATCTTCGCACCGTATTTCTCGACAGCCTCTTTCATTTGCAGCGCAATGATCGGATGGTTCTCGCTGGTATTGGAACCCGTGACTATAAACACGTCGTTCGTGATCACTTGCGCAGCAGTATTGCTCATGGCCGAGGAACCCACCGCTTGCTGCAATGCCACTACGCTCCCCGCATGGCACAGGCGCGTACAGTGATCTATATTGTTGGTGCGGAACTGGGTGCGAAAGATTTTCTGCAAGAGGTAGTTATCTTCATTGGTGGCTTTCGCACAGCAATAGACCGACATGGCATCTGAGCCGTCGCGTTTATAGATCTCAACCAGCTTATCCGCCGTGATCTTGAGTGCGGTATCCCAATTGGTTTCCACCCAGTCCCAATTGTGATCAGCCGATTGAAGATCATGTGCCGGTGCTTGGTTTCCATGCTGTACGAATTCCGGCTCCCGTATCCCTTCGAGTGTTTTACCTTCCAACAAATATCGCCTCACCATGGGTGTGGTGATGCGCTTTGGATGATAGATAAAGTCGTAACCAAAGCGGCCCTTTACACATAAATTACCGTGATTGACGGGTGAATCGAAGGGAGAGGAAACTTTGAAGATAAAGTCGTTTTTAACGTGTACCTGTAAATTACAACCCACGCCGCAGTACGGGCAGGTGGTAGTGACAATTCGATCCGGCTTGATCATCGTTCCTCCGAAACCAGCATTTGCAAATGTTTGAAGTTCAAGGTTTCCTGCGCTTCTTCCTACCGGTGTTCAAGACGCTGATTTCCTGCGGGCTCATCCCCTGCTCCAGCAAGAACTCACGCTTCGGCTTGAGCGCGCCGGTCGGACAAACGCCTACACATTGTCCGCATAACACACAGGTTGTTTCAGGGATGCTCCTGTCGAAGAAGGTCGCGATCTGCGTTTCGAAACCTCGTCCGCTAAAGTTGATCGCAAAGGTGAACTGCGCGTCGTCCGCACAGACTTGCACGCAACGCCAGCACAGCAGACATTTCGAGTAATCGCGCACATACATCGGGTTGTCGTCCTTGACTTCGGTCTCACGGCGCTCTGCCTGGGGAAAGCGATTTACATCTGCCCTGCTTTCCTCGATCATGGTCAGGATCTCGGGAGCATCCGAAAGGTCCATGGTGGAGGCCAGCATTTCCAAAATTGTGCGCCGTGAGCGGATCACGCGCTCACTGTTAGTCTTCACCTTCATATCGTTGGCCGCCTTAACGATACAGGCCGGCTGCAGCAGCCTCTGCCCCTCCACTTCGACGACACACATGCGACACAACGCGTTGGATGTGGTAGCTTCGTGATAACAGATGGTCGGGATATCTATCCCTACCTTCTGAGCAGCTTCGAGAATGGTCGAACCCGGGTCGATCTCCACTTGTTGTCCATCGATCGTGAGAGTTAAGTTGTCGGCCATATTATCTCCGGGGATCAATTACAACCCATTCTTTATTGTTTCCTACAAACATTTCAGGCCATAACTTGATTGCGGAAAGGACGGCGCTGGCGGCGGTCTGGCCTAGACCGCACAGACTTGCGTCGGTCATCGTCCAGCCTACATCCTGCAACCGCTCCAGGTCACCTGCCAGCGTCTCCCCTGCTGCGATGCGATGCAGGATCTCAGCCTGGCGCTGGCTGCCCATCTGGCAGGGATAACACTTTCCGCAGCTCTCATGGGCAAAAAAATGACCGAGTCGGTCAAGCACTTCGCGCATGGCGCGTGTCTCGTCGAAGACCATCACCACGCCGGAGCCGAGCGGCAGGCCTGCCGCGCGCAGATCTTCAAATGTAAGTTTGACGTCCAAATGGGCGGAGGTGGCAAAGGCTCCTGCCGCGCCACCAAACAGCACGGACTGCAATTTCTTTTCGCCGGTTACTCCGCCAGCCATGTCAAGGAGTTCGCGCAGTGTCACGCCAAAAGGGACTTCGTAGACCCCGGGCCTGGTGACATCACCCGAGAGGCAAAATAACTTTGGGCCCGGTGATTTCTCCGTCCCGATCTTGCGATAATCTGCCGCGCCCATGGAGATGATCAGCGGCACATTGAAAAATGTCTCGACATTATTGATGACGGTTGGCTTGCCAAATAATCCGTACGTGGTTGGGAACGGAGGTTTGACGCGCGGGAAGCCGCGCTTTCCCTCAATGGATTCGAACAGCGCCGTCTCCTCGCCGCAAATATAAGCGCCTGCACCCAGCCGGATTTCGATCTCAAAAGAGAAGGGGGAACCTTTCAGGTTCTCACCGAGATACCCGGCCTGGTGTGCCTCGGTCAATGCATTCTCAAGGACGGGCAATATATAGGGATACTCACCGCGCACATATATAAATCCTCTTTGTGCACCGATGGCGTATCCAGCGATCAGCATCCCTTCGATGACGCTGTGTGGGTCGTCCAGCAAAAGGACGCGGTCCTTGAATGTGCCCGGCTCGGACTCGTCCGCGTTGCAGACCACATATTTCAACGAGCCGTCCGCTTTAGCAGCGCCTTCCCATTTAAGACCTGTTGGGAAAGCCGCGCCGCCGCGCCCCACCAGTCCCGAAGCTTTGACTTCATCGACAACCGCGGACGGCTGTATTGTTAATGCTTTCAGGAAGGCCGAATATTCGCCATGCCCAGCGAGCGAAGTAGTACCGCTGCCGCAGCGCGCCGTCAATAAATGAAGGGAGCCGCCCACAATAGACTTCGGACGCCCCAATTCATAAGTGTCGGTTTTAAGGTTGATACTCGTCTCGGCCTGGTCATCAACGAGCGCGGCCGGCGCCTGTTCACAAAGCCCAAGACAGGGACTGGCCTCAATAGTGAGAGATCCGTCGGACTTCGTTTGACCGGGTTGAATTCCGTGATGTGCGCAAAGGTGTCGCAGCAGGCCATCTCCATCTTTCAGCCCGCAGGCCTGGTCGGTGCAAACGCGAATAATGCGTTTGCCAACCGGCTCATTATAGAAAAGTGTATAGAACTCGATTACACCGTGCACATCTGCTAAGGGTGTGCGCAGCGACCTCGCAATTTCTTCCACGACCGGTTCGGAAAGCCATCCATAAACTTTTTGGGCCGCGTGCAAGGCTGGTAACAGCCCCGAGCGGCCCAGGGGAATATATTGTTCGATTACAGGCTGAAGAGCGGCAAGGTCGATTTCAGACATGATCTCTCCAATTCAATTAGTATAGGCCGAATTTATGGGACTCGCAAGCATAAGAGTGGTGAGAATCAGGTCGCGACACAAAAAAAATAACCGCCGCTCCATTAGAACGGCGGAAAGGAAAGGGTTGGTTATATTTACTGGCGTGCACCGGATATATAGTGTTCAAGCTGGGAAATCATGAACTGTTGATAATCGACGACTTCCTTTAGGACGTCGCGGACGGAGATCAAACCCAACAATTTTCCGCCTTCATAGACAGGCAAATGACGGATATTCTTGTCGATCATGATCGCCATGCATTCTTCGAGCGGCTGGCTGGCGTCTACGTAAAGGACATCACCGGTCATGATCTCGCTGACTTTGGTGTTACGCGCCGTTTTCCCCGCTAGTTCCAATTTGCGAACGCAGTCGCGTTCTGAAAGAATGCCGGTCACCTTGTCGCCAATCATGACCAATACCGCGCCGGTATTCTCATCGGCCATCAGCTTTAGTGCTTCCAACACTGTCGCATCGGGCTTAACCGCAAAAACCTGATTGCCCTTTTGCCGGATTAAATCTCGAACATTGATCATG
>CAZPCR010000007.1:4023-24607 GCA_964585035.1 uncultured Anaerolineaceae bacterium | reverse complement strand
CAGTATAATGATGTGGAAAATTTTGGTTTCTTACCATGCCTTTGGACCTGACTCTTACACCTCTTTATCGCCTCAACGGGGTAGATCAACCTTCTCTACCCGGTCTAATGGCGACCGTGCCGCCTCGCAAAGCGGCACGCGGGCGCGACCAGGACAGATTGGTAATCTATCTTCTGCTGGCAGGCAATGCAGTCCTATCGACCGGGGAATACGTGCAACTTGCCAGCCGCGCGGCCGTGGCTTTCTATGAGACACCAGGCACGCTGACCGCGGCGCTACGTGCTTCCTGTGAATCGATCAACAAAGTATTGTACGACCGCAACATGTCCAGCCCGGGGCGGGGTCAATATGCGCTCGGGTTATTAACGCTGGCTGTCATACGCGAGTCACAGATGACACTGCTTATGAGCGGCCCGATGCAGGCTTTTGTGCTCACTGCAAACGGCGCGCAACATATCTTTGACAGCCTGTCGGGTAAAGGTGTGGGACTGAGCCCGACTGCACTCCATTATTTTTCGCAGGTAAACCTGGAACCCAATGACCGGATGATCTTCTGCGCTAAAGCCCCGTTCGCCTGGGAATCCGCGCTTAAAGATATAAGCCCTGCCTCGTTGGAGACAACGCGCCGCCGGTTAATGACGTTGATCGCGGAGGATGTCAATGCGGTGCTGCTAGCGGTCACGGAAGGACCGGGCAATTTGACTGTGTCACGACCTGCGATAGAAGAGAAGGCTCCTCCTCCCCCCGCGGCGGAACCTGCCAGCACAGTGTTAGCAGGCAGTGAGCCGCAAGCTCCACTAGAAGCGGAAGCTGCGCTCCCGGCACACATGCTCCAACCCTCTGCGTACGCCATTCCACCCGAACCGAAGGAAGAGATCCCTCGTACGGATGAAAATGCATCCCAAACCAGCCCCATGGCTTTACTGCCAAAGGCAAGACCTACCGACCCACCTGAAATTACCGGGGAGCCCCCCGCGCCTCTCCTGGAAAAACCTGCTCCGCGGCAGCCATCTGTACGGACGCGCCGCACAGCGAAAACGATCGCAAACGGGATGCAGGCACTGCGTCGAGGCAATGAGTGGATCAGCAACGGGTTGCAGAACTTTTTGCCACGCCTGCTACCCGAAGTGCCCGGGCAAGCCGGACAGGACGATCCTTCGGGCACCGGGCAAAGTTCACGTTTGCCTTCGATGCCTGTAATGATGTTCATCTCTCTGCTGGTACCGCTGGCGGTCGTCACCATCGCGAGCATGGTCTATTTCCGCTATGGACGAAGCGTTGAGTATGAACAATATCTTGTGCAGGCGAAAGAAGCGCGCTCCCAGGCCGTAGGCCTGAATGACCCGGCGGCGCAGCGCGAGGCTTGGCAGCGTGAGCTCTTTTACCTCGACAAGGCCGAGGCTTCCAATGAAACCACCGATACGCGCACACTGCGGCAGGAGGCACAGTCGCAGCTCGATAAATTGCAGGGCATCACCCGTTTGCAATTCCAGCCCGTCCTGAGCAGCGGTGTGGGTATACAAATAGCCCGCCTGGCGGCGAGTGAAAACGACCTGTACCTGCTCGATCCTCAGCGCGGCGGCATCATGCATATTGCACTCACGGACAGCGGCTTTCAACGTGATAACTCCTTCACTTGCAACCCGGGTTCATATAACCAGTATACGGTTGGGCCGCTGGTGGATATCCGCGCGCTGTTGGATGTAAACACTTTCAATGCGACGGTCATAGGCATAGATGCCGCCGGCACCTTGTTGTACTGCGCACCCGGCCAGGTGGCGCAAGCCATCCCGCTTCCGCCGCCCGACACCAACTGGGGACGGGTGAAAGCCTTCACGCTGGATGGAGGTAACCTGTATGTGCTGGATGCCCAATCCCACGCGGTGTGGGTGTATGTCGGCAAAGACGGCAGCTTTGTAGACCGGCCTTATTTCTTCTTTGGTGGCCAGATCCCCGAGTTGGCGGATGCCATTGATCTGGCGGTCAACAACGACGACCTTTACATCCTGCACTCCGATGGGCACGTATCCACGTGCTCCTACAGCCACATTCAAACGGTGCCTACGCGGTGCGTGGACCCTGCGCCGATGGTGAATCCCTTCCCAGCATACAGGGATACCGACCTGTTTTCCGAAGCCCACTTCACCGAGATGATGTTCACGCCTGCGCCTGATTCCGCTTTGCTACTGCTCGATGCCGACAGCCAGGGCGTCTTCCGATTTTCACCGCGCTCATTGGAGCTGCAAAGCCAGCTCCGACCTTTGGCCGGACGCGACAACCCGCTGCCGCAGGGAATTGTCGGCGCGATGACGGTCAGCCCGAACCATGTATTGTATTTTGCCCTGCAGGATAACCTGTACTTCGCAACCGATTCGCCATAAGTCATCAGAGGAGGTGTGACCATGTTTTTTATAGATTTTCTAAATTCACTGTTTGGCGTTAAATCCAAACCGGGCGGCTCAACTCCTGTGCCTGTGGGTTCCGGCAAGCCCCAACCGGTTCCAGACAGCCCGAACGAACCAGCGCAGATCACGAATCCAAAAGTCCTTCTCCTTATCTACAACCCCACGGTAGAACCCGCAACCGGAAAAAAACTCGGTGAGTTCATGAACTGGCCGCGCCCCGATGACATCACAGGCCAATTCATCAGCGACGTCCTGCAGGCCAGCGGAGGCCTGGCGCGCTACCAGATCTCGCAGCGCCTCGAACTGGATGAGTTTCCCATACTGGCTGACGGCTTTCAATACACCGCGCAGACCTACCTGGACGTGGTCCAATCGGGCAAACCCGCACACAACCCGACGGGGATCGATTACAACTCCATCCTGAAGAAGTTCAACATCCTGCAGCGGATCGAGAATAATGAATTCGACGAAGTATGGGTGATGGGTTTTCCGTATGCGGGCTTATACGAGTCGGTGATGGGCGGGGCAGGCGCTTTTTGGTGCAATGCGCCTCCGCTCGCAAACACCGCTTCGTGCCCGCGGCGATTTGTCATCATGGGCTTTTCATATGAACGCGAGGTGGGCGAGATGCTGCATTCCTACAACCACCGCTGCGAGGCCATCCTGGCACAGGTCTTTAACAGCCAGGATTTCCTGATGTGGACTTATAAACCTAACCGTTCCCCGGCCACGATCGCGCCAAGCCAGAATATCAATCTTTTCCAAAGGTTCATCACCTTCGACCAGATCGCTCCGGGCAAAGCCGCCATCGGGACCGTGCATTACGCTCCAAACGGGGTCAAGGATTACGACCTGGGCAACCCCAACCCGGTCAGGTCAGAGTGTTATGACTGGATGAATTTCCCGAACTTTCAGGGCGATATCCGCACAGTGACTTCCCAGGAATGGGGAGGCGATGAAGAGTCGTACCAACAATGGTGGCTTAAACACCTGCCCAAAGTGGCCGGACGCAAGAACGGCATCCACAACAATTGGTGGCAATACATTGCGAACCCAAATAACGTGATCGTTTAATGAGGTTCAGGATTTAAGGTACGAAGTGCAGATATCAATTCACTTCGATTTAGCCACCTTGTATGCCTTAATCAGGATCTGTTTGAGGACCGCGATGTCAACCTCGCCCAGCGATCTGATGTACAGACAGCCCTTCCCAGTCTTGTGCTTCCCGAGTTTGGATAATTCACCTTCAAGATAATCGAGGGCGCACATCATGTAAATCGTAATGGCTTCCTTCCGCGGAGAGAAGCCGATCAGGAGCGTGTCGCCCTGCCGCCCGCTTTCATAGACATAGTGATAGGTACCGAACCCGACGATCGACGGTCCCCACATGACTGGCTTTAATTTCGACACCGTCTCCATCATACCCGACAGGGCAATGCAATCGGCGCGCCGTTGAGGATCCTTGATCTTGTTGAGGAAGCCGGTTACGCTGCTTACGGTAGGTTTCGTCTTATTCTCAGGCATAAAATAAACTCCCGCTTTAAAATCGTGTTGCGCTGATAAAGCGGCGGGACCTTTACCCTACCGATTTCGTCAGCCGACCTTGCAAGCGATGATCGTAATATCATCGATAAAACTTTTACCATCCGCAAAATTACCTACCGTTACGAGGACGGCATTCGCCAGCTCTTGGGCGGTCAAACCGGTGTTGTCGCGGACAAGCTTTCCAAGGCGTTCGGTCCCGAATTGTTCCCCCTGGGCATTCATGGCTTCGGTGATGCCATCGGTGTAGAGAAGCAGGATATCCTCATCTTTCAACTCTACTTGTTGTGTGCCGACATTGAACCCTTCCATTAACCCGATAGCTGGACCGGTGGGGCGCAGCCAGGTCTCTTCCTTCTTTGCAGCCCCATACAGATATGCAGAATTATGCCCGGCGTTGGCATACGTAAATATGCGCGTGGCGGGATCAAATTTAGCAAAGAAAATAGTGACGAAGGTTGTGAACTTGATGTTGTGAATGTAAAGGCGATTGATACGTTCCAGCACGTCGAGCGGCGACAATGCTTCAGGCACCAGCGTATGAAAAGCAGTCTGCAGGCTGCTCATCAACATGCCCGCAGAAACGCCGTGCCCACTCACATCGGCCATGACAATGCCATACATGCCATCTTTGAATTCGAGGAAATCGAAGTAGTCGCCGCTGACGATCTGCGCGGGACGGCTGAAGCCAGCGATGTTCATCCCGGGGATGGATGGAGACTGTTGAGGGAGCAAAGCACGTTGAACGACCTGGGACAACTCCAGCTCGTTTTCCAACTGGCGGAGTTCCTCTTCCGTATAGTGTCCGAGACAAACCGTGGTTGTGTAATCCATCTTTAGGAGCTCGTCATCGACCGGTTGGCTGCATATTTCGCAGATGCCGAACGTGCCTTCGTCAATTTTCTCAAGCGACTCGTTGATCACGTTTAAATGCTCTTCCACGCAGGTTTCACCCTGCGGGCCGAGGCAGATATGTTGTTTCTCTTCAGAGGTTGCTTCAAGCCAGTGATATAGATTCTCGCCTGTCTCGGACAGGCCTTTTTTAATATCATCGTTAATGCCACTACTCATACTTACCTCAACCAAGTCCCGATCTTACAAAAAGAACATATATTCTGTACTAACAATTTTCCAGTGAATTTACAAGCTTTTCTGAGATTGGTATGGAGAATTTGAGAAATTGGTGAAGAAAATAAAAATGGTTCGAATATACCCTGCTTCCCGTAAATTACGGGTAAATCGGATTCGATAAGCGGGAGGTTCGAATGGTACTTTTGAGGTTCGAATGTATCTGAAGTAAGCGACTAAAGATAACGGTCATTAAATGCAAATTCACCAGAGATACACTACGGGCACGAAGTAAACGAAGATAAATAGAGATTTTTTAGGATACTTCATGCAAAGGCTAGGAGTAGATACAATTTATTATAGAACATACGTACTAATTTGTCAATTCTTTGGATTTACGCCGGGCAATCGCAGCGCAAAGTCATAATTGTTCGGCGTTTCCATATAATTCCTCATCCCCGAGGCTGGAAGGGAGTCTTGTTTTATATCCTGAATATTAATGAACAACACGTTACGGCGCCTTCGGCTTTGGCTAACTCATCCGCATCCACCGTGACCATCGGGATGCCGGCCTTGTCAAGACGTTTCTGAGTCTTTGGGAAGGCCGTTGGATAAATAATGGTTTCACCGATCATGACAGCATTCGCTGCGTACGGCTCAGACGAATCGACCTCAATAAAATTTACCCCAATAAAATTATTTTTATCCGCCCAAACAGGGTTGATCAACAAAGTATCTTCCGCCACCTGTGTGACAGCGGATTTGAGATGCAAACAGCCCGTCACGATAACGGCGTGCAGCTCATATCCGAAAGGTTGCAAAAAATCCTGCATTTGCTCAACGGCGTTCGTGTCACTGCGCGTGGACAGGCCGACGTAGATGTGTTTTCCCACCTGTAAAATATCGCCGCCATCCACGCGGGCCGGGGCCTGAATGTGAAAGAGTTTGCTGCGATACGGAGCCAAACTTTTCACGATATCCTCCGTCTCCGACCTGCGTGAGTCGGCGCCGGGACGCGTGATCACTGCGCATTCGTCGAGGACGAGGGCTGTATCCTCCACGAAGACCGAATCGGGCAGCGCGGGTGCTTCAGGCAGGCTCAGGACGGCCAAGCCCAGGTGCTTAAGCGCGGATTCGTACTGGTTGTGTTGGGATCGAGCTCTCGCTACGTCGATGGGCGAACGGGCGAGGTGCGTCAACTCGCAGTGGATGATGGAACGGCTGACTTCGCGTGTGATGGCTATAAACATAAAAGCTCCTTAGTTAGACTTTCTCTATTTCTTAACCAGGAAGGAACACGACCCACAGGGTGCTTCGCAAAGGAACACGAAGGAATAAAACAATTAAGAGCACCCGAAAATCAGTCAGCCTTATATCCTTTTCCAAATTTGATAAAGGCCCGATTTTTTATTTTCTCCGTCGGAATAAAAAGTGTCAACGATTTCAAACCTGGCTGCCTGGGCCAAGTTTGCCAATTCATGCTCATCGAAATAATGGACATAACGCAGGCCTGTAGAGCCGCGCTTCCAGTCGAGCAGATAATCGTTCGGGTCAACATCTTGCGGACCAAGACCGAGGGATTCCCAGGGTTGGATCCTGGCTTTCAACCGGGGGCTGTTCAGGAACTGCCAGTTGGAATGTATAAATAATCCGTCTTTTTTTAGTAGGTCATGGACTTTACTTATAATATTCAACCTGAGGTCAAAGCCTGGTATATGGTGAAGAACTGCGAAAGCAATGACGAGGGTCCATTCGTCATTGGCCAATATTTCATCACCGATTAGCGAAAGCCTGGTGACATCGGCCTCAATGAATTTGACTGGAAAATCAAAGGGTTCGCGATCCGCCTCTTTTAAGAGGGGCAGGCTGAAGTCAAGGCCCACGTAGGAGCCGTGACATCCACGCCGGGATAAAGTACGCGCCAGTTCACCATTTCCGCATCCCAAATCAAGGATCGCTTCATTTTTATCCAAAGTTTCGACTAAACGCAATACGCCCGGCTGAAGCCTTGCGCGGGTTTCCGAAAAGTCGCGGCCATGGTCGCCGTAAAACTGACGATTGAGTGCGATTAATCGTTCGGCCGTCGCGGAGTTCATATGACGATTATAACGGGTATAATTTTGTCATCACCAATATTCAATATAGAATACAGATTATATGGATTTGCACGGTGAGTTTAGTGAAAAGATAAAAAGATTTTATGTGCAAAGACGCAAAGAATAAAAAGATCAGAGACTGATAAATTTTAGAGTAGAGGAAATATCATGAGATCGGAAAAGCAACAAGCCTGGGTAGACATGCACGCCATTAAGCCTGAATGGCTGGTTTTGGCGCGCCAGGTGATGGGGGATATCCAAGGCGGCAAGCCCGTCATGGATGCCTTGAGAAAACACCCACTTGAAGATGGCGGTTATCTTGGTAAATATGTGCTGGTGGCTGCCTACCACGAGATGGTGCGCATAGGCGAGTTGGGAGCCGATGCACGCCTGCTCGAACGTCTGCGCATGAAACCTGTCAGGACGCTTTCGGGTGTTACCACCGTCACGGTTTTGACAAAACCCTACCCCTGCCCCGGCAAGTGTATCTTCTGCCCAACCGACGTGCGCATGCCAAAATCGTACCTGCCCGATGAACCGGGTGCGATGCGCGGCCTGGAGCATGATTTCGATCCATACGCACAAGTCAAATCGCGCATCCAGGCGCTGGAGATACTCGGCCATCCGACGGACAAGATCGAGTTGTTGATACTGGGCGGGACATGGAGCTCTTACCGGCGCGATTACCAGGAATGGTTTGTAACACGCTGCTTCGATGCCATGAACGAATCTTCAAACCATGACCTTCAGGAGAATGCGCCAGGCGAACAGGCGGGACAAAAAGAAATATCCATGGACCCTGCCCTCTCCGCGATGAAATTAGAGAAGGTCCAGGCCCTCAATGAAACTGCAGGACACCGTAATGTGGGTCTTGTGATCGAGACCCGTCCAGACGAGATCACGCCAGACGAATTGAGGTGGCTGCGTCATTTGGGCGTTACCAAAGTGCAAATGGGCGCGCAGAGCCTGGATGACCGTATCCTCGAAATGAACAAGCGCGGGCACGATGTGGAATGCACGCGCCGCGCAACCGCGCTGCTGCGCGCAGCCGGTTTCAAGATCGTTTTGCATTGGATGCCCAACCTGTATGGCGCAACCCCCGAATCAGACCGCGAAGATTTCCGGCGCTTATGGCAGGGCTTTTGTCCCGATGAAATAAAAATCTATCCAAACCAACTACTGGCAAATGCCGAACTTTACGAGTACTGGCAGCGCGGCGAGTTCAAACCCTATACAACCGAGCAATTGATCGACCTGATCGCCGACGTAAAGCCGGGCATCCCGCGCTACTGCCGCGTCAACCGGGTGATACGCGACATCCCGTCCACAAATGTGGTGGAGGGGAACCGACGCACAAGCCTGCGGCAGGACATCCATGATGAAATGAAACGACGCGGTACGCGCTGCCAGTGTGTGCGCTGCCGCGAAGTCAAAGGCGGGAATGTGGAGCCGGCACTGCTTAAATTGGACGACCTCAGCTATCCATCCGACCAGGCGGAGGAGCATTTCATCTCTTATGAGACGCCGGACGACAAATTGGCAGGGTTTATACGATTATCACTGCCAAATAAGGATTCACCGCGAACCGATTTGGCGGACCTGGAAGGCGCGGCGCTGATCCGCGAAGTGCATGTTTACGGCCAATCGCTGGCAGTGGGCGCAGAGAAGCAGGGAGCCGCCCAACACGCAGGTTTAGGTACACGACTCCTTCAACAGGCCGAGACAACCGCAAAGGAAAAAGGTTTTAAGCGCGTGGCTGTGATCTCTGCCGTGGGAACCCGGCAGTATTATCTGGAGCGCGGTTTCGAACGGGGTGAACTGTATTTGGTTAAGAATTTAGAGAGCGGAGATTAGAGAATAGAGAGTAGAGAAATAAGAAAGATTAAATACAAAAATTCACCCGCCAATGTTTTGCTTTGGCGGGTGAATTTTATTTATAACCCGGTGTATATTTTCTTTCCCATTCTGCGATGGCGGCACGGATAGCAGTCTGGACTGCGGGATCGGCCACTTCGCCCACGCCTGCATAAACTTTATCTCCCACAAGAACGATGGGGTCTCCTTTAGCAGATTCCGTAAGTCGGATGACGATATTCTCCAAGGGCGTGCCAATCAAACGTGATTGCAAGATCGCGTCTATTTGGGCGACCATGCTGGTAGGCGCCGGCTCCGGTATCGGAGCCGGGACAGTAATGGGACCAGCTACTTTTTGCGGCACCGGCATTATTGGCGCAGGTGCTGAGACAGCAGCCACCGGTCGCGAGGCAGGCTGGACGGGCTGGACGGGCTGCGTAGAAGTAACTTGTTTTTGTCCTGAGCCAGTCTCGATCCAGGGGCGCATCATCAGCATCAGGTCGATCAGCCGTTTACGGTTTTCAGGCGAGAGCTGGGAAGCGTCGACGCGCTGACCGTCTAATTTAATCTGTGGTTGATTCTTTTCGTCCAAGCTGAGAGCCAGCAGGTTGTTTTCAACTGGCGCAACGGGTGGGCTGGGCGGCGGCAACGTCGGCTCAGAGAGCCGTTTTGCAGTTTCTTCGGCCCTGGCTTTTTGGGCTCCCTGACCGCGTCCTTCGAACAGGCCAAAGAAATAGCCGAAGAACATAAGAGCCACACTTGTACCAACCAAAGTGAGAAGATTAAATTCCATAAGTCATACCCTCTGACAGTTCGGACAAATATGTGTACCGCGCTGGCCGACGAAAAGTTTTTGAATGATCGTGCCACAAACCGGACAAGGTTCTCCTTCCCGATCATACACGCGAAAATGATTTTGGAACTCGCCGCCGCGATAAACCCAGTCAATGCTTGCACCATTGCGGCGGATCCCTTCTTTTAAGGTGGCTTGAATTGCTTCGTGAAGGCGGGTGGCCTCTTTTTTTGTCACTGAATCCGAGAGAGTCAGCGGATGCAACTTTGCCTTGTGCAGAGTTTCATCGGTGTAGATATTCCCAAGCCCCGCCAGAAAGGTCTGATCAAGAAGAAGCGGCTTAAGCTGGCGATGACGGTGCCCCAGGGCTTTATAAAGCCATTGAGCCGTGAAATCGCTCTCTAGTGGTTCCGGGCCGAGTTTGCCAGTCACTTCTTCCATGTTTTTCGTTAACCACACCCGTCCGAACTTACGTGTGTCGTTGAAGACCAAACTGCTTTTTGCGTTTTTACCTTTAGCCCCTCGGCCCGAGGAAGGGCCGGGGGAGAGGTCTAAAATCAGCCGATCATGTTTCTCAATCTTAATTTTACCTTTTTTAACCGTCAAATCCCCACTCATACGGAGATGGATAAGCAGGTGTAAGGTGGAAAGCCGAAGATTCAAAAACTTACCGCGCCGTGAAACTTCCCTGATTTGCTGACCCTTGATCTGTTCCTTGAACTTTTTAGCGGAGGGCGCTGCAACCGTCCGCGCCCAGAGGACATCGGCTTCGAGGATTGTCCTGCCGATGAGCTGGGGACGAAGGGTACGTGCGATGGTTTCAACTTCAGGGAGTTCAGGCATTATAAACTTTCAACAATTCGGCTATTACCCTAGCTTTCTCAATTTGATGTCAGGCAAGACATTTCACCGCGGAGAGCGGAGAAAAAAACCATAAAAATATAACCTGATTGCAACTGCCACAACGACTATGAGACAGGCAGAGATGTCACCGAAAGCTATTCGTTAAACATCTCTCCCACGCTTCTTCCTTCGTGCGCACGCTTGATGACCTCGCCCAATAACTCTGAGACGGAGAGTACGGTAATGTGGCCCTTCAAGGGTTCAAGCTTTTCTGCGGAGATCGGCACCGAATCGGTGGTGATAATGTGCTTAATGGGCAGAGCCGCCAGGCGTTCGGGGGCGCCATTCGAAAAAATGGGATGGACAAAAGCCACATAAACATCACGAGCGCCATATTTCTTGACAACATTGACGGCTTCCGCAATAGAACCCCCCGTGTCGACTTCATCATCGACAACCAATACGTCACGGTCTTTTACATCGCCGATCAACGTAAGCGCCTCGACCTTGGCGTCGTTGCCGATCCGGCGCTTCTCGATGAAGGCGACCGGCATATCCATATCGGCGGCATAGTTGCGCGCTTTCTTGGCGAAACCCAGGTCGGTTGCGACCACCACGGGACTTTTCATTTTCGAGCGGAAGGTCTGGTTTATGTTATCAATGATGAGACGCGAAGCGGTAAGAACGTCGCCGGGGATGGAAAAGAAACCCTGGACCTGTCCTGCGTGTGGATCGAGCGTCATATAGCGGTCGGCCCCAGCCACCTCGATCAGGTCCGCCATCAAACGGGCGGTGATCGGAACACGGGGCTGGTCCTTTTTATCGGAACGTCCATACGCAAGGTAGGGGATAACCGCAGTAATGCGGGCCGCCGAATCCAGTCGCAGCGTTTGAAGGGTGATCAACAACTCGATCAAGTTGCGGTTGACCGGCGAAGCCGTCTGCTGGATCAGGTATACATCCTGTCCGCGCACACTTTGGTTGAGTTTTATAAATAGATTCTCATTGGGGAATTCGATCAATTCCCGATCACATAACGGCGAGCCAAGATAGGCAGATATCTTCTTCGCCAACTCGGGCGAACCGTCGCCTGCGAAGAGTTTGATCTCGCCATATACCTTCATTTCGTGCGGGTGACTGTGGTTACTCATTTGTCCTCCCGTCTTGCATCCCACTCCGAACGCAAAACGCTCATGATATGAATGTCAGCATACTTCCCATGCCGGTAAACCGCTTCGCGCAATGTGCCCTCCGGAATAAACCCGGCTTTTTCGTATGAACGCTTTGCTCGTGGGTTTGTAGAATAGACTCGTAAATAAATCCGATTCAGGTTCAAGGTTTCAAATGCATGCTGCAGGACCAATTCTACCGCTTCTGTGCCATAACCTTTATTCCACAGGGACTTATCGCCGATGAATATCCCAAATTCTGCGCAGCGGTTCGTCCATTCGAGGTTGAATATGCCGCTATTCCCGATCAACCGCCAGTCCTCGCCGTCTTTGAGCTCAATCGCCAGCGGTTTCTCGTGCTCGTCTGTGCGCGCGACCCTGTCGAACCATTGCTCTTCATCGGTCATGGACATGGGTAAATAAAGAGACAAGCCTTGGGTCACTTCGGGATCATTCAACCACTCGTAGAACCGGGGGATATCGCTGCGCTCAACACCACGCAGCCGGATGTGTTTGCCGTAAATCATTTTCCCTGCCTCTCCTCCTGTGCGAGCGAGGGAGTGGGGGATTTCCCATTCGTCAACATGCTGACCGCCTCCCACGGTGAAATACTTTTATTAAAGACTTGATGCATAACATCATCGTAGACCGCCTGTGAAACGCGGTCCCGGAACTGGCTCATCAACCTCTGATGAAGGATAACCTCCATTTCGGATTCCAGGCGGGCCTGCTCACGAGCTACCCACCCGCCGCTGGTGCGCAAGTAAGCGGCATGTCTTGCGATCTGTTCAGCCAACTCAGGGATGCCCTTCCCCTCGGTCGAGATTGTTTTTTGAATGGGCGGAATCCATAACTCTTTCGGAATCTTATTCTCACTTTCCGCTTGCGCTGCATCACGTGCAGGCGGAATGCCAGCGCTCTCGATTTTACCGTGATGCAGGTAAACTCTTTGCAGCGGGTGGGCGAGTTCCAACATAGACTTGAGAGCCTTCTCGGTGTTCTCCACGCCCGGGCGGTCGGCCTTGTTAATCACCAGGATATCTGCGATCTCAAGAATACCGGCTTTGATGGCCTGAATATCGTCGCCGAGGCCAGGTGCTTCCACCACCAGAGTAGTATGGGCCAGGCGAACGATGTCCACTTCTCCCTGTCCCGCACCGACTGTTTCAATTAATATGACCTGATAGCCTGCCGCGTCGAAGACCTGGACTTCACCTGCAGTGGCCTGCGCCAGTCCGCCCAGCGAACCGCGCGAGGCCATGGAACGGATGAACACACCTGTATCCCCGCTCAAATCTTTCATACGGACACGATCACCGAGCACCGCACCGCCTGTGAACGGGCTGGACGGATCGACGGCTACAATCGCCACGGTTTTCTTTTGTTCGCGAAAATGCAGTGCGAGCCGGTTGACCAGCGACGATTTGCCAGTGCCAGGAGCGCCAGTCACTCCGATCAGATGCGCTTTTCCAGTATGGGGGAAAAGTGAATCCAGTGCAGCACGGCCATCGGGTGTGTTGTTTTCAACCTGCGTCAAAACACGCGCCAAGGCAAGACGGTCACCGTTGAGTATGGAATCTATCTGTTTCATTGATGATTTATTGTAACTATCCACGCCCCACCCCCGACCCCTCCCCAAATCAAACTGCGATTTGGAGAGAGGGGCAAGGAGATGAATCGGCGCAGGGAGAACAGATGCAACCTCGGAAAAATAATCTTTCTACACAAAGGACATAAAACCAAAAGCTTCAGGGTCAAAGGAAGAACTTTTAACCTGGAATAATGGATTGGCCGAACAAAGAAACGAAGCTGCAAATAGATACGATTTATTTGACTGCATTTTGGATATCTTTAACGATATCTTCTGTCGAAGCACCTGGGCCGTAGATGCCGGTGATGCCCATCTCCATCAAACGGGGCACGTCTTCATCGGGAACGATCCCCCCAATAAACACTTTAACCTGCGCCTGTCCATTGGCCTTGAGCAGGTCCATGATGCGCGGCGCAAGGGCCATATGCGCGCCGGAAAGGATGGAAAGGCCGACCACATCGACATCTTCCTGCAAGGCAGCTTCCGCGATCATTTCTGGGGTTTGGCGCAAGCCGGTATAAATAACTTCCATGCCGGCATCGCGCAAGGCGCGCGCGACTACTTTTGCGCCGCGGTCATGCCCGTCGAGGCCGGGTTTCGCCACCAGCACACGGATCTTCTTTTCAGTCATCATTCCTCCGCGGGTGAATTAGAGGGAATTATACTAAAGACCCGGGCGTCGGTGCGAAAATCGAGGATTTGCGCGGTGAATCTATGCCCGTCTGTCCGTAACTTGCAAAAGAGACTGTAATCTGAAAGGGTCGAACCTACCCGTAATTCTGGTCATTTCCTGTATGGCAGTCGAAAATTAAAATATGCTATACTTTTACAAGGTATAGTGTACATTAAGTACAATATACTATTAATTGTACTGCGACGATTTAGGGTACAGGGTTGTTTCAGGATCAACAGGAAGTATTCCGTTTTACCCTGCAAGACAAGGTGGTCCCTCGACCATGAGATCAAGCTCAGATATTAATACAAACACCCCGCTCATCCGGTCGCCGCGGGCTCACTGGATTCAGTGGGCCGAAAATTTGCACCGTTATGAACTGGATGGCATTGCCTCCTGGCTGCTAGACGGTGGTCGGCCGCTGGGCATCCTGTTTGCACAAGTACTTTATATGGGACGGCCATTCCTGGGCGAAACCGCGGACGAACTGGCCAGCACGCTCGAATCAGACGACGAAGCCCGCGCTTTTGCTTCTTTTCTGGATGGGAGGAATGCCTAATGAACCTGGTAGGGCTCGGTCTCGTAGGCTTTTCTGCCTTCCTCCTTTTAATACTCTCCCTGATCAAACGCAAATCGCCCCCGAAGCTGCGCAATATCCCAGCCCTGACGCGCCTTTATCGCGCAGTGGGCTTGAGCGTTGAGGACGGCACCCGCCTTTTGATTGGGTTGGGAAGCGCAAGCCTACTTACACAATATGGCGGTGCTCCACTGGCAGGGCTGAGGTTGCTGCGTCACCTGACAGAACGGACATCGCTTAGCGATCGCCCGCCAATTGCCGCCTCCGGGGAACCCTCCCTGGCTTTGTTATCACAGGACACACTGGAAGCCGGTTATCAGGGTGCGGGAGCCGGAGAGTTCTACCAACCGACAACCGGTCGTTTGACTGGAATGACGCCTTTTTCTTCCATGGCCGGAATGATACCGATAATGCACGATGAAAATGTCTCGGCTACCGTGTTGGTGGGACACTTCGGTGTGGAAGCCGCGTTGCTGGCAGAGGCTGCTGAACGCCAGAACGCATTTCTGATCGGGTCAAGCGACGCTCTTTCGGCGCAGGCGGCGTTATTTGCCTCGGCACAGGAAACATTGATTGGGGAGGAACTCTTTGCTGCCAGCACGTACCTGGAGGCAGGCGCTTCCAATTCCACGAGCCTGACCGTGCAGGATGTATTGCGCTGGATTATCATCCTGGCTTTGCTGATCGGTTCAGGCTTGAAATTATTTGGAATTATTTGATGCGTATCGTCGCCTTCGTCCTAGCTGTTCTCACCGGTCTGATCGTACTCGTCGGATATTTTATTCCTGCCCTGGCGCCGGTTGAAAGTTTATTGCTGAATTGGGCCATCATCCTGACGGGTATGGCAGCTCTGGTGGGTGTTTTAAACCTGATCCTCGTGCATGGGACAAAAATCACGCAGCGTGAAAAAGGGACCGTTTATAGCGCCATTCTTCTGGTCTGTTTATTCGCGACGCTGGTGTTCGGCATCGCGCTCGGACCGGACCATCCCGCCATGCTTTCCCTGGTCAATGCCATTATTGTGCCGGTCGAGGCAAGTTTAATGGCCCTGCTGGCGGTAACACTTCTATACGCCAGCATCCGACTTTTACGGCGCCGGGCAAACCTGATGAGCATCCTCTTTATTGCGACCGCCCTGCTGATGTTGGCTGGCACGGCTACCTTGCCGTTTGGCGAAATTGGACTCCTGAATAATTTCCTGCGTCCCTGGATCCAACATGTGCTTGCTCTGGGTGGGGCACGCGGTATTTTAATCGGTGTTGCACTCGGCACCCTTACAACCGGACTGCGCGTACTCTCCGGAGTCGACCGTCCATACGTGGGCAAATAATGGCAGATCCAATCATCTGCCCGGTATGCGGCGAAGCCAACCCGGCCGATATGGAGTTTTGCCAGAACTGCCAGTCGCGCCTGCTGCCCCTCACCGGTTCGCTCAAGGGTGAGGACGCCCCCATCCATCCCGGCCAAGCCCCAACCAAAAAAGTAACATCCGAGCTTGAACCCATACTTCCGGAATGGCTGCGCGAAGCGCGCAAACAAGCGCGTCAATCAGCGCAGGAAGAACCCCCCACAACAATACCCGGCGGAGAAAAACAGACCAAGCCGCTTCCGGAAGTCCCCGACCTGCTGGCCGGGCTTGCCTCTCAGAACAAAGATGAAGAAGATGAAGAACATCTAGCACCCGAATGGTTAACCGGCATCACTGGCGCGCCAGCCAAAAAGAAAAAAAGCGAACCTGAAAGTTCACAGGTCAAATGGGTCGAACTCGGTCATGACGATGAACCCAACAAGACTCCTGCGATGGATGAAAGGCCTGCATGGAAGGCAGAACAATCTTCCACGCCTGATAAAGATGAGCTGACTGAATGGTTCAAGCAGGCCACCGGTTCCGCCCCTGCCCCAGACAAGAAGCCCGAACCAGCTCCGATCCAACCAGACAAAACCGATGTCTTGCCTTCGGCTCCTAAAGCAGCCAATGTTTTTAAAGACCTGGATACAAACGCAGCGGACTCCTTCAAGGATGAACCTGTATCCGCGCCTGCACCAGAAACGAATATACCAGAATGGATAAAGAAACTCGATGCCAATACACCGGCGGTCGGGCCGCAACTGCCTCTCAGAGAGGAACCTTTATCACCAACGGCAACACCCATCGAGGTCCCGGATTGGCTGAAGGGTCTCGGACAGAATCAGGAGCCTGCTGCTCCCGCTGCGGGGCAAGAACCTCTAAACAACAGACCAGGAGAACAATTACCTGACTGGCTGAAAACTAGCGGCCCATCCACCTCGGATGCCTTCACAAGCCCCGCACCGGAAGAGCTGACCGCTGCACCATCTCAGCCAGTACCTGAAAAACAACCCGACCTGACGGAACTTCCGGATTGGATATCCTCACTTAAGCCAGCAGAGCCGCAAAGTTCCAAGCCCAGCGAGCCAGTTATCCCGGTTTTCGAACCAGAACAACCAACTTCTCCGGATCCTGGTTCTCCGGCCCCAGCCTTCACAGAAATTTCGGAGGCGGGTAACGACGTAGATGCGATATTCGCTTCGATGCAAATGCCAGATTGGCTTTCCGACGTAACGTTGAAAAAGCCCTCCGCGGATGAAAGCCTGCCACCCGCGGCACAAACAGATGAATCGATCGCGCCTGCGGAGCTGCCCTCGTGGGTGCAGGCCATGCGCCCCGTTGAATCTGCGATCAGTACTTCAACAGGAAGCCCGCAGGATACCCGCCTCGAAGAGCAAGGAGCACTGGCAGGGCTGCACGGTGTTTTGCCCATCATTCCAGGTGCGACAGCCGCCACCAGCAAGCCAATGTCCCAATCGATCAAACTGGATACAACAGAGCAACAGCAGGCGCATGTGGCCTTGCTAGAACAGATCCTTTCCGCCGAAACCGCACCTGTGCCGATGAAGGCCGACTCGGTCATGGGGTCGCAACAAGTTTTGCGCTGGGCGCTCAGCGCGTTGCTTTTCATCGTGCTGGGCGGCATCATTTTTGGAGGGACACAATTCTTTCCCCTGCCCAGCCAGGCACCCATCGAAACCAACTCCGCCGTACGGGCGGTTGAGGCTATTCCAGCCAATGCCCCTGTCCTGGTGGTCTTCGATTACGAGCCCGCAACAATCGGTGAAATGGAAGCCAGCGGAGCTTCACTGATCGATCACATGATCATATTGAATCACCCGCGGTTGACACTGCTCTCCACATCTCCGACCGGTGCGGCACTCGCCGAACGATTTATGTCAAATGTATTGGCAAGCCCTTATTACCTGCGCGGCGTTAATTATATCGATCTTGGTTACCTTCCCGGCGGGTTGGCCGGTGTGTATGATTTTGCCCAGAACCCGCCTGCCGTTATGCCAATCAGTATCGATTCAAGCGAAGCCTGGAGTTCCCAAGTACTGCAGGGAGTGGCTCGTTTCTCGGACTTCGCATCCGTCATCGTTTTAACGGACAGTGTGGAGTCCGGCCGGGTATGGATCGAACAAACCGCGTCAGCACGAGGAAAAACTCCGCTGATATTAATTTCCAGCGCGCAAGCAGGGCCGATGTTCCTGCCCTACGCAGACTCGGGCCAGATAAACGGCTTGATCTCAGGTCTGTACGGCGCGGCAGGCGCGGAACAAGCGAACGGCGGACTGCCCAGCATTACCGCCGCGCAAAAAGCGAATGGCGTTCCTCAGATCGGTTTCGTACGACGTTATTGGGATGCGTACAGCTTTGGCCTGCTGCTCGTGACGGCTTTGATGTTTCTTGGTGGATTGTGGAATTTCTGGCTCGGCGTAAAAGACCGGCGCGACCATGAGGCGGGATAAATGTCTACAGATATGATCACAGGCATTATTGCTTTCCTAATCACTTTGATGATCCTGAGTTATCTCATCGGGGATAACCCTCTCTTCCGCGTGGCGGTTTACATCTTTGTCGGTGTTTCGGCAGGTTATGTTGCTGTGGTAGCCATACGACAAGTGCTCGTGCCCGACCTTCTTCAGCCGCTTTATTCCGGGTTCCTTTCCGGTATATCGGTCCAACAAGCCGTGCTGGCCGTGCCACTTCTATTATGCGGCCTGCTCCTTATGAAAGCCTGGCCGCCTCTCGCCCGCCTGGGCATGCCTGCCATGGGATTCCTGGTAGGGACTGCCGCGGCAGTGGCCATCGGCGGCGCTGTAAACGGCACACTCTTTCCGCAATTCAATGCAACCATCGCGGCCTTCGATGTAAAAAAGTTCAATGCGCCTGAATCATTACTCAATGCCGTGCTTATACTGGGCGGCGTAATCACCACTCTCGTTTATTTCCACTTCGGGGCGCGCACGCGACCGGACGGCTCGATTAGACGTTTTGGTATCATCGAGATCATCGCTTTTGTGGGCAGTATTTTCCTGGCCATTACGCTCGGCGTGTTATTTGCCGGAGTCTACTCGGCTGCGCTGACTGCATTGATTGAACGCCTGCATTTCTTTGGGACTTTCTTCGGATTTGGTTAAGTGATCCATGCCTTCTTCTCTCACACAAGGTGACTCTCTCCTGGCAGTAGATATCGGCGGTGCGAATACACGCGCAGTGCTCTTCGACGTTGTGGAAGGAGAGTACCGGTTCCTGGCGTCAAGCTCGGCGCCTTCCACGGCGGAAGCGCCGTTCAAGGACGTGAGTGAAGGCGCTCGGAACGCGATCGCGTCGCTGCAAACCATCACAGGACGCACCATGCTGGATGCAGAGCGGCGCGTCATTACACCCATCCAGGCCGATGGGTCGGGTGTGGATATATTCGTGTCCACGCTATCTGCCGGCCCCGCCCTCAAAACCGTGATCGTCGGTCTGCTTTCAGACGTCTCGCTGGAAAGCGCGCGGCGACTGGCAGAGACAACGTATACTCGCATTGTCGACTCTATCGGGATCAACGACCACCGCAAGCCCGACGTACAAATCGATGCGCTGATGCGTTTGCAGCCCGACATAGTCATTATCACAGGCGGGACGGACGGCGGTGCTTCGCGTTCCATCCATAAAATGCTGGAACCGGTCGGCCTTTCCGGCTACCTTTTAAACCCCGAAAAACGACCGGCTGTGCTTTTTGCAGGTAACCAGAAGTTGGACGACGAAATCAAAGAGTTATTGGGCGGGGTGACTTCCGCTTTGCGGTTCAGCCCGAACGTGCGCCCTTCACTAGAAACAGAAGACCTCGAACCGGCGGCGCGGGAACTTGCCGAGCTTTACCTGGGAGTCCGTAAACGCCAGTTGAAGGGCGTCGATGTCCTCGAAACCTGGGCAGGCGGGAACGTGCTTCCGACCGCTTATGCCGAGGGACGGATGCTTCGCTTTCTTGGAAAAGTTTACAGCGGGTCGCGCGGCGGCATCCTTGGCGTGGACATTGGTTCATCGGCGGCGGTAATCGCAGCCAGCTTCAAGGAGAAGACCACCCTGGGGGTCTATCCGCATTTTGGTCTCGGCGAGAATTTGCCCGCCTTGCTCCAATATACTTCCCTCGAGGATATATTACGCTGGTCGTCCCTGGATGTCTCGACCGGCGTGCTGCGTGATTACTTATTCCAGAAATCCTTATTCCCATCCACCATTCCCGCCACGAAAGAAGAACAGTCCCTTTCCCAAGCGGTGACCCGCCAGGCTTTGTACCTGGCGATGCAGACGGCCAAACGCGATTTCCCGCGATCGGTGCGAAAGGCGAAACCCGGTCTTCTGCCATTCTTCGAACCGATCCTGGTGGGTGGAGGGGCTTTGGGCGACTCCCCCACGGCCGGACAAGGGTTATTACTTTTGCTGGACTCCATCCAGCCGGTGGGTGTGTCCACGATCATCCTGGACCGCAATAATTTACTCCCGCTTCTCGGTGCGGCCTCGGTACGAAACAGCCTGCTGCCAGTGCAGATTTTGGAGTCCGGTGCATTCCAAAGCCTGGGTACGGTGGTATCGGTAATCGCCTCCGCCAATGTTGGGGCACTGGTCGTGCG
>CAZPCR010000007.1:0-3923 GCA_964585035.1 uncultured Anaerolineaceae bacterium | reverse complement strand
TATGGACGGTTGGAGGATGAAGTGACACTGGCTCCTGTTCATCACATCCTGCCCCTGACGACCATCGTGCGCGAGCGCGTTCTGCCCGTGAAAGGCAACGTATTGGTACGCCTGAGTCAAAAAGTGGTCCCAAGTGATATTGTGGCCGAAGCCACCTGGGCCCGCGAACATATCTTCCTCGACGTAGCCCGCACACTTAATATCTCCGCGGATGCAGCGGACAAATTGATCCACTGCCAGACAGGAGATAAGATCCCGGCCGGGGCAACGATCGCGGCAGGGCGCGGTTTCCTGCCGAAGACTGTCAAGTCGCCGCGAGAGGGCCGGGTCGTGGCAGCCGGCGGCGGCCAGGTTTTGATCGAATCGGGGGAATCACATATGGAACTGCGTGCCGGTATACCGGGCCTCATTACGCAGATCATCCCAGACCGCGGAGTGGTCATCCAAACCACAGGCGCACTTATACAGGGCGTATGGGGCAACGGCCGGGTAGACACGGGCGTGATGATCAACCTGGCAGACAAGCCCGATTCAGAACTCACGGTAAGCCGGATGGATGTGAGCATGCGCGGGTCGATCATCGTGGCCGGAGAGGTAAAACAAGCCGATGCGCTGCAGGCCGCGGCGGACCTTCCCGTACGCGGGCTGATCCTTGGAAGCCTGTTCCCCTCCCTGTTGCCCATTGCGCGTGAGATGCGCTTCCCCATTATTTTGACAGACAGCTTTGGCGTTTTACCGATGAATTCCGCGGCGTACCGACTGATCAGCACAAACGCCAAACGCGAGGCTACAATAAACGCCGAATTTTTCGACCGTTACAGCGGAGCGCGGCCTGAAGTGATCATCCCGCTGCCGGTTACTTCGGACCCCCCTCCGCCGCGCGACGTGGATGTATTTGCTCCCGGGCAGACGGTACGCCTTCGCCGCCAACCAGCAGCAGGGTTGATCGGTACGATCGTGAGTTTGCATGTGGGTTTAGCGGCATTCCCAAGCGGCCTACGGGCCGAGGCTGCCGAAGTTAAGCTTGAAAACGGTGAGCAACTGCTCATCCCTCTTGTAAATCTTGAAGTTGTGGGATAATAAATCAACTAACGCGAGGAGAATAAATCATGTATGATGGCGAACAATCCAACCTTGATGCTCCACCACCTGAGGAAACGAGCAACCGTACCTTTCTGATCGTGGCGGGGATATTGGGAGGCATCGTCCTTCTATCACTAGCCTGTGTGGCCGCTTATGTTTTATTTGTTTATCCGAACACACAAAAGCAGCAGCAAGTAGCGATCGCCACGCAGAATGCGCAGAACGCACAAGTGGCACTGGCGCTCACATCCACGGCGCAAGCTGCGAGCTTCCCCACTGAAACCGAGACCCCACCACCCACTCCGACTCCGGTCATCGCCCAGGCCACCGTGACAAGCACGCCGTCGACGGTCACACCTGACCCGGCCACTGCCACCGTCGGCGCAGCGCTGACCCAGGCGGCGCAAGCCCAATTGACCATTGTGCCAACCACAACGGCTTTGCCTGGCACCGGCCTCGCGGACCAATATGGTGCACCGGGTTTGGTCCTGGCAGGGATGGCGTTGATCGCCGTTATATTCCTGGCACGCAGATTGCGCGTGGCACCCACGAAATAATAATCAGAGTTCCACCTCGCGAGTTATGTCCCGATAGGGCAAGAAGTAAGCCCGCCTACTCGACCACCCAAGTTACAATTAAGATGATGGGACAGCAGTGATATTGCTGTCCCATTTTTGTTATTCCAACGAGTTACTTTCGATGAAAGACGCTTATTGGCATTGCACCCCAGGTGCAACATATTTTACCGTCGCAAAGACAGCACCTTTTCTTTCTACATTAATAACTGTCTTGGCATCTCGACAGTGATTTTGGTCCAGGTTATGGCGATTAATCAGGACGGCATAATCGTATTGCTTGTAAGAAACATCCCCTTCTATGGGAACAAACACCTGAAGATCGGGCCTGGCGTATCGTCTTGCAATTATTTTAGGGCCAAAAACCAAGACCTTCGCATCTTGCGGCGCGATGCGGTTCACGTCCTCCATGGCCTCCGTAAAAGAAGTGCCCCAATAATCCATTTCATAGGAACGGAAAGCACCTCCGGTGCCATTTACAAGGACATTGTAGTAAACATATTCATAGGGATGCAAACGAACTACGGCGTACAGGCCCGGCACCATAACCAATAACAATAACGCGAACCTGAAAACCGGTCTGGTGAGCAGCTTGAAAACGCGGTCAAGGGCGACCCCGGATAGGAAAAAGATGGGGGGGAGCAGGAAATAGAGCTGGCGGCCGTTATCGTAAATAATACTATGTATTAGAATAATCCCGGTGAGGGGCAAAAGGAACCAGCCCAGGAACAACAAAAAGACTTCCCTGTTTTGCTTTGATAAAGGGGATTTCAAAAGGATGACCAGACCGGCGAGGGAGAGCAACAAAGCCGGTTCAGTGAGTTGCAGAGATAGCAGCGTGGGGAAGTAAATCCACGGCAGATTTTTCGGCAGGTATGACTTGCCCATGAACAGAATACGGCCCGTGTAAGGATAATATTCCGCCGTCTTAACACTTAATATAAAATGCCCAATAGGCGACACCCATAGATAAGGCCAGGAAAGGTAGGCGGCAGCAAGTGCTATGAGGATGTATGGAACGGCTCTCCAGATTAATTTTGTGCGTAAACGGAAGAAGCCGTAAGCGAGGACGATCAAACCTGCCAGAGGTCCGGCGACCCGGATGGTAACTGCCAGACCGAGCATGATTCCTGCCAGGACGACAAACAAGATTTTGCGAGGTGTGTCTTCGACGTCGACCATGCAGAACCCCAAGTAAATGCAGGTCATAAAGCAAACTAAATAGGGAATATCTTTTGGGTTGATGAAAGCGTGTCCCCAGAATAGAGGCTGGAATAAAAATAACAAGGCCGCGCCAAAAGCGGCCCAAGGCTGCACCCAGCGGCGGATAAGCAGATAGAATATCCAGACGCCCACCAGGAAGATAAAGAAGTTTACAAAGTGATTGGCGTTGATGAACGACCAGGCTGGAATAATGGCTTGCAAAACACGAGCCGATCCATCGGCAAGCATAAAGTACGCGGGGCCTTTGAATTTCAGGCTTGTGACTAAATCAAACGAGGCGAGCGCCTGGGGATGGAAAAAGTACTGATAGGCATGTAGGGCATAACCACCATAAAGATAATCGTTATATTCGTCCCAAGACTCGCCATAATCGCGGACTGTGATCACACCGACCAGGAGGCAGACAGCCAGCAGCGCGAGAATGGCCGAATATTCGTGTGAGAATATTATGTTTAGAAGAGACTTTTTATTCGTTGTCTGCATAGAATTCACTTGGAAGCTACATTGAATCCTGTATTTCTATCATAGATCACCGATGCTTATTGGCATTGCACCCCGGGTGCGACATATTTGACGTAGGCGAAGACGGCGCCTCTTCGCCCTATGGTAAACAGGGTCTGGGCAGCCTGGCAATGATTGCGGTTCAGCAGTACTGCATAATCATATTGCTTTTGAGGGGTATCCCCGTCCTGCGGATAAAACATTTGAAGATCGGGCCTGGCGTATTGGGATGCAATCATTTTGGGGCCGCCAAGGACGAGGACTTTAGCGTGCTGCGGCGCGACCCGATCCACGTCGTCGATGGCTTCCTTAAGAGACAAGCTCCAATAATCCATTTCATACGTATGGGAGGCGCCCCCGGTGCCACCTACAAGGACGTTATAGTAAACATATTCATAAGGATGTAAGCGGATCAACGAGTATATTCCTGGAAGGACAACAAGCGCTATTAACACAATCCTGAAAACCGGTCTGGTGAGCAAATTGAAGAGGCGGTCGAGGGTAACACCGGACAGGAAAAAGATGGGGGGAAGCAGGAAA
>CAZPCR010000006.1:0-26053 GCA_964585035.1 uncultured Anaerolineaceae bacterium | reverse complement strand
CTCCCGCAACTGCCCGTAGAAGAGTTAAAAAATAAGATTTACTGATCCCAGAACGAAATCCGAATGTAGTGGTGGGACGGTCGCGAGGCTGTCCCACCATTTTTTTCATGCAATCGCTACACTTTGAGCGGGCAAAAGTATATAAGACGAAAAGCCTGAATACTTCTTACTTAAAACATAACATCGGATAGCTCAGAATTAATGAGCGAATGGAACTATAAATCCAATAGATGGATAAAAGTGTATACCGCGGCGTCTTTTTTTGCTTTTAGCAAATTGGTCTCTAGCAGACACGAATAGAAACTATAACCGTCCAGAATGCAGCCGGCGGGGAAATCGATTGGGTAAAGAAAATTGCTGCGAATTCGAATAGAAACGAATAAAGCTCAAGTATGAAGAGTAACTCTTGACAGGGGGCGATATGTGTGTCAGAATTCAGAAAATGAATTCTCAACTATGGCTGATGTAAAACCACACGAATATAGTCTTTTAAACGAGATCGCGCAGGATTCGATGGTCACGCAGGCGGGGCTTTCGGACCGATTGGGAATCGCGGTAGGCAGCGTTAACTGGTATATCAAACGGCTGGTCGAACGCGGCTGGGTGAAGGTTTCTCACCTGGACCGCACACGGTTGAAATACGACCTGACCTCGAAGGGTATGGCAGTGTTTACTCAACGCGCGCTGTTCTATGCCAGGGATTCGCTAAAGGTATACAGCGAAATCCGCGATAAGGCCAAGAAATTGACAGTTGAGATAAAAGAAGAGGGAATCAAACAGGTATATCTGGAAGGCAACGATGCCATGATGGATATTTTGCGACTGACCTGCATCGAAAACGGAATCAGCGTCGACGGAGACCCGGACAAGATCGTACTGAGGGCAGAGGGCGGAGATTTCCAGATCGCGTAGCAGGTCTCCGGCGAGTAGGCGCGGCGAAAAAAACACCAGGGGAGAGCTCAAGGGTTATAAATGTCTACTAAAATAATTGCAACTATTGTGGGGGCAAGACCCCAGTTCATCAAGGCCGCGCCTGTCTCGCGTGCGCTGGCTACAAAATTCAAAGAAGTGTTGATCCACACAGGCCAGCATTATGACTATGCCATGTCCGAGGTTTTTTTTGCGGAGATGAAAATACGGGAGCCGGATTTCAACCTGGGCATTGGCAGCGGACGGCAAGGCGAACAAACCGGGCGAATGTTAATGGAGCTGGAGAAGGTGATCGATTCGGTCAAACCAGACTGCGTGCTAGTCTATGGGGATACGAATTCAACACTGGCCGGCGCGTTGGCGGCGGCAAAGGCGAAGGTCTCCATCGCGCATGTGGAAGCCGGCTTGCGGTCCTATAACAGGGCGATGCCAGAAGAGATCAACCGCGTGTTAAGCGATCATATATCGGACTTGCTGTTCTGTCCCACGGCGGGAGCCCTCGAAAACCTTGCCAAAGAGGGGATCGCGAAAGGCGTCCATTGGGTAGGCGATGTGATGTACGATGCATTCTTATACGACCTGGAACCGGCCCGGAAGCAATCGCAGATCATGGGTCATCTGGGCCTGAAGAAGGGGGAGTACGCACTTGCTACGGTACACCGCGCCGGCAATACCGACGACCCGCTCCGAATGCGGGCGATCCTTGAGGGATTAGGAAATCTAGGAACCCGGGTGGTATTCCCGGTCCATCCGCGTACGCGCAAGATGATAGGGGAATGGAGTCTACAAGGTAGTACGAATATATTGATGATCGAACCGGTAGGACGCTTCGATATGCTGGTGTTGCAGGAGAATGCGAACTGCATCCTGACCGACTCGGGTGGAATACAGAAGGAGGCCTATTGGGCAGGGGTGCGCTGCATCACACTGCGCGAGGAGACCGAATGGGTGGAGACTGTGAGCGCGGGTTGGAACCGGCTGGCAGGAGTGGATCCCCAGTCGATGGGAACCTTATTCAAGACGTGGCATCCGAAAGGGGAACGCGCACCGCTGTACGGAGACGGGCATGCCGCCGAAAAAATTTGCAACATTCTATCTGACTCGCATAAATGATCGGAAGAGCAAACTGAAGAACGAGCTTGACAGGGAATAGCATTTATGTGAGAATTCAGAAAATGAATGCTCAAATCATAACGATAGGACAGACGATCGAAGAAAGGCTTTCCAAATGTCGAAGAATTTTGCTGTGATCGGCGCCGGAGGGTACATTGCCCCGCGTCATCTACGCGCCATCCGGGATACCGGCAACCGGTTGATCGCCGCTGTGGACCCCAAGGATTCGGTGGGTGTGCTCGACCAATATTCCTTCGATGTGAAGTTCTTTACCGAAATCGAACGTTTCGACCGGCACCTCGAAAAATTGCGGCGCGGACCGGAAGAAGGGAGTGTGCAGTATGTTTCGATCTGCTCGCCCAACTACCTGCACGACGCTCATTGCCGCCTGGCGCTGCGGACGGGTGCGGATGCGATCTGTGAGAAGCCGCTGGTTATCAACCCGTGGAACTTCGAGGCACTGGAAGAACTGGAAGAAGAGACTAAACATCGCATCCATACCATCCTGCAACTGCGAGTGCATCCCGAGCTGATCAAACTTAAACAATCCCTGCAAAACCAGAGCGGCCAGCACGAAGTGATGCTTACCTATGTTACCAGCCGCGGCCCCTGGTACCATGTTTCATGGAAAGGCCAACAGGATAAATCCGGGGGAGTAGCGACCAACATTGGCGTGCATTTCTTTGACCTGCTGTTGTGGCTTTTTGGGCCCGCGGCGAGCCCAAAGGTATATATCGCGGACACCCACCATATGTCAGGCTTCATCGAGCTGGAACATGCCCGTGTGCGCTGGTTCCTATCGGTAGATGCGCAGGACCTGCCTTTCCCGCCGAAAGCCGGAGCGAAGACAACCTATCGTTCGATCACCGTGGATGGCCAGGAGGTCGAATTCTCGGAGGGATTTACAGACTTGCATACGCGCGTGTATGAGGAGACACTTGCCGGCCGCGGTTTTGGGATCGCAGAGGCGCGACCATCAATCGATCTGACATATGCAATACGCACAGCTGAAATTGCGCCGAAAGATGAATTTGTTCACCCGTATTTGAAGAAATAAGGCGGCCATGCCCGATTATTTTGTACATGAATCCAGTTATATCGATGACGGCGCAGAGATCGGCGCCGGCACCAAAATATGGCATTTCAGCCACGTGATGGCGGGAGCCCGGATCGGGGAGCGCTGTAACATCGGGCAAAATGTGCTGGTATCGCCAGAAGTAACGATAGGCAATAACGTCAAGGTACAGAACAACGTATCCATTTACACAGGAGTGATTGTGGAAGAGGATGCGTTCCTGGGGCCCTCAATGGTCTTCACGAATGTGATCAATCCGCGCAGTCATGTCAATCGCAAAAATGAGTACAAAACCACGCTAGTGCGCAAGGGTGCGTCCATCGGCGCGAATGCAACGATCGTGTGCGGCGTGACTTTAGGCCGGTATTGCTTTATCGGCGCAGGGACAGTAGTTACACACGATGTACCGGATTACGCGCTTGTCTATGGATTGCCGGGACGGATCCAGGGCTGGATGTGCCAGTGTGGCGAGCGACTAAAGTTTGCAGAAAAAGACGGGGTCGAGTGGGCCCATTGCAAAAACAGTGGCGACGTCTATCGAAAACTGGGCCAAGTTGTCACGCCGGAAGGAGGCGCTGCATGATCCCGCTTGTTGATTTGACCGCGCAGTATCATTCAATTAAGGAGGAGATTGACGCTGCCGTGAGCGCCACGCTCGAATCGGGACATTTCATCCTGGGACCGGCGGTCAGCACTTTCGAACAGAGCGTCGCTACCTATCTTGGTGTGGAATATGCAATCGGACTGGCATCCGGAACCGACGCTCTGGTCCTGGCCTTGCGGGCGCTCGACATCGGCCCGGGCGACGAGGTGCTGGTGCCGGCGTATACTTTTTTTGCAACGGCGGGAACGGTGATGTCGGTGGGCGCCGAGCCAGTCTTCGTGGATATAGACCCGGAAAGCTATGAAATCGATGTCCGGCAGATCGAAGAACGAATTACACCACGGACAAAGGCGATCATCCCGGTGCATCTCTACGGCCATCCGGCAGAGATGGACCCGATCCTAGAAATTGCAAAGGCTCATGGACTAAAAATCATCGAAGATAACGCGCAGGGCTTTGGGGCGGAATATAAAGGAAGGAAGACGGGTTCGCTGGGTGACGTAGCGTGCTTGAGCTTCTTCCCGACGAAGAACCTGGGCGCCTATGGTGACGGCGGGATGGCGGTTACGAACGACCCAGTCCTAGCCGAACGCATGCGCAAGCTGAGGACGCACGGCTGGAAGAAGAAATATTTTTCAGAGGAACTCGGATATAACAGCCGGCTGGATGCGCTGCAGGCTGCAATCCTGGGGGCCAAACTTCCGCACGTGGACGAATGGAACGAGAAGCGCCGCGCGCTGGCGGATGTGTACAGCGAGCGGCTGGCATTGCCGGGAATCAGCGTGCCAATAGAGCGCGCATGGGGCAAGCATGTATATCACCTGTATATTATCCGGACGGCGCGGCGTGACGACCTCCAGGCCTTCCTGAAGAGGGAAGGAGTGGCATCCGAGGTCTATTATCCGCTGCCGCCACACCTGGCCCAACCTTGCCAAAAGCTGGGATTCAGGGAAGGGGATTTCCCGGAAGCGGAGCGGGCCAGCCGCGAAACGCTGGCGTTACCGCTTTACCCCGAACTGACCGAAGAACAGCAGGAACTGGTGATCGCGTCTGTGGGAAAGTTTTTGGATTGATTTTTAAGGCCACATTGCGTAACTTGAAGGGTATTGTGAGTGCTTTCTCCATTATTGAAAAGCAATATCAAAAGCCAGCTGTTTCTTTAATAGAAAATTTGAGTTTGCTTGAGTTTTATTATGCGGAACCATTCCCCTGCAGGAAAAAGACAGGCCATTTTTCTCCAAGTAATCAAGTTTCAAATGGTTCTGCCAGGAAGCTTTCATTAAATATTTAAAAATTAAGGAATGATCTTTGAAAATCCATGAATACAAGAATAGAGAAATTTAAAACGGGAATAAAAAAAGACCCATTAAGAACAATAAGCAGGGCGATTAAATACACACTGCAGGATTTGTTTGTAATAATTGGGTACAGGACATGTCGTGCGCTGATTATGCATTTGCCGACCCAGCAGCAGGCATTAATAAAAGACTCGCTGCACCCCATTGTTCGGATGGATTATGATCGTTATGAAATAAATATCTGTGCCGATTCGATCCATCTAATTAAGAGGGCAAGAGCATATCAAAAAGAGCCAGATACAGTCCGGTGGATCGAAGAATTTGTCGATGCGGGCGAAATTTTTTATGATATAGGCGCCAATGTAGGTGCTTATTCCCTAATCGCCTCGAAATATTTTCTTGGAAATTTAAAAATATATGCCTTTGAGCCCAGTTTTTCCAACTATGATCAACTATGCCGGAACGTAATTTTAAATGATTGCAAGGACAGCATTTTTCCTTATCTGATCGCCTTGAACGATAGATCAGGCCCTGTAATATTCAACTATAAAATGCTCGATGCTGGAGGGGCCTATCACAAACTCGGCGATATTCAAAATGGAAACCCAGGGGGATTTGTGCCTGCGTACCAGCAAAGGCTTCTCGGTTTTAGCATAGATTATCTTGTATCCAGTTTTGGCTTCCCCGCGCCCAACCATATTAAGCTGGATGTGGATGGTGCTGAAGTCGTCGTCCTGGAAGGCGCCGCAGAGACTCTCAAAGGGAATTTTGTAAAATCAATATTGGTTGAAGTAAGGGAAAGCGATGGTACGGGAGCCAAAGTATTGAACCAACTTTCCCTGGCTGGCTTTGACCTTGTGTCCGAAATTAATCTAAGAAATAAAGGTATCTGGAATTACATATTCAAAAAAAGACCGTAATGCCAAAGGTCGATCGCGGCAGCAGGGAATCCCAGACTTCATTTTTTTAAGATCACCCTTGATCACTTGACAGGTTCCTGTTTTCATGTGAGAATTCAGAAACTGAATGCTCAAAACCTGGAAAAGAAATAACCGATGAATACACCTGAAAGTAATGAAAACTGGACCATGTACATCCGGCCGCAAAGAGAGTGGTTTGATCTGCGGTTAGGTGAATTGTGGCACGCCCGGGAATTGATCCTCTTGTTCGTGTGGCGAGATTTTGTCTCGGTTTACAAGCAGACCATATTAGGCCCTTTGTGGTATCTCATTCAACCGCTGCTGACGACGATCACCTTTACGGTCATCTTTGGGCGGATCGCATCGCTGCCGACCGATCACCTGCCAGACTTCCTGTTCTACATGGCCGGTACTGTGGTTTGGAGTTATTTCGCCCAGTCTCTGACGAATATCTCGGCGACGTTCGTCGGGAACGCCAGCTTGTTCGGTAAAGTTTATTTCCCACGGCTGTCGGTGCCCATTTCCATCCTGATCTCGAGCTTGATCGCCTTCGCGATCCAGTTAGTACTGTTCCTGGGATTTTTAGCTTACTTCATGTTGACAGGAACACCAATCCATCCCAATCTGCCAGCCTTATCCTTACTGCCACTTTTATTGATCATCATGGGGGGGCTGGGTTTAGGCGCAGGTATCATCGTTTCGGCATTAACAACACGTTATCGTGATCTGCGCTATCTGGTGACATTTGGCACCCAATTGTTCATGTATGCCACTCCGGTAGTTTATCCGCTCTCGTCAGTGTCAGGGAAATTCCGCCTGCTGATCCTAGCCAACCCGCTCACATCCATCGTGGAGACCTTTCGCTATGGATTTCTAGGCGCGGGGACTTTTAACCTGTGGAATTTGCTCTACAGCTTTGTCTTTATGTTGATCGTTCTTTTAGTGGGCGTACTACTCTTCAACCGGGTAGAAGCCACATTCATGGATACTGTATGACAACTGCCATTTCGATCCAAAATGTTTCCAAATATTACCGGCTGGGTATGATAGGCGGCGGTACTCTGGCGGGAGACCTCAACCGTTGGTGGGCGCGGGTGCGCGGCAAGCCCGATCCGCTGCTTAAGGTCGGCGAGAGCGACCTGGGTAACCAGGAAGGCGAATTCATATGGGCATTGCGGGATGTGAGTTTTGATGTACAGCAAGGGGAGGCGATGGGGATCATAGGACGTAACGGAGCCGGTAAAAGCACATTATTGAAGATACTTTCACGCGTTACAGCACCGACCGGCGGAGTTGTGAAGGCTAAAGGCAGAGTGGCAAGTTTGCTGGAAGTAGGAACAGGGTTCCATCCAGAGTTGACCGGACGCGAGAACACCTACCTGAACGGTGCCATCATGGGCATGTCGCGTGCGGAAGTGCGGCGAAAATTCGACGAGATTGTGGACTTTTCGGGCGTGGAACAATTTATCGATACGCCTGTGAAACGTTATTCGAGCGGGATGTATGTGCGCCTGGCGTTTGCCGTGGCGGCACACCTGGAACCGGAAATTTTGATCGTCGATGAAGTATTGTCGGTGGGAGATGCGGCGTTCCAAAAGAAAAGCCTGGGTAAGATGGGAGATGTTGCGCGGGGAGGGCGGACAGTGTTATTTGTCAGCCATAATATGCCGGCCATCAATCGTTTATGTACCAGGGCCGTTTTATTAGATGCAGGGAAATTAATAGAAGATGGTCCTGCTCCCCAGATAACCGCCAGTTATCTTGCTGAGGCGCAAGATTCCAGCGGGCAGCGGACATGGTCATTAGAAAATGCTCCGGGTACTAATGAGGTACGCTTGCTGGGGGTTAATCTAGAAAAGAGTGATGGTCAGCCCGCTTTCACGGTAGACGTAAGCGATCGATTGACCGTGAGGATTAGATACTATGTTGGCACTCTCGGTATTCAATTCCGCTGCGCGGCCCAGTTCTATACGCAAGGAGTTCTTGCTTTTGCTTCCATTGAGCCAGTTGAACAGGTCAGAGAAGAATGCGGGGAGTATGATTCCGTTGTGGTGATTCCCCCTCACCTACTTGCCGAAGGAGAATATACGGTGGGCGTCTCGATCTTTTCCTCGGCTGGGGCGAAACAACATTACGTGCGCTTGCGGGATGCGCTGATGTTCCAAGTTTATGATTCCATGACTAGTCCATCAGCCAGGGGCGATTATGCACAGACCATTGGAGGTGTCGTACGACCACTGCTAGAGTGGAAAATTATGAAAACCCACCCGGAACGCCATGAAGGTTAATATGCCTAATACACCATCATTTTTTATAAAGGTTTTCCAGAAGATTTCACCTTCCCTAGGGTTATTCGTTGCGCCATATCAGCGTAAGTATGCATATGTTCCAGCAGAACGGGTAATGAAGGAGCGTATCGTCCAAAAGTCCAAAATAGAGCTTCGTCCGGCAACCTGGAATGCCCTGGATGAAAATGATTTTTCAGCGCTGGCTAAAAAAGTGGAAGCGGATGGTAGAACTTATCTCGCTAATGACAGGCTATTTACAATCTGGATGGCAGTACGAAATGTCTATGATCAGATGGATCTTGCGGCGGCAGAGGTGGGCTCTTTTCGGGGCGGCTCCGCGTATTTCATTGCCAGTGCTTTCCGACATTTTTCCGGCCGAGAGCACACTTTTCACATTATCGATACGTTTGAAGGGCATCCCGATAAAATTACGCCCAGCCTGGACGGTTCCCATGTCTTGGGGAAGTTTGCGGATACAAACTATGGCGATGTGAAAAGCTACCTTGGCGAATTTGGCAGTCTGGTTGTTCATAAAGGGGAATTTTCCGAGACCATTAAATCTTTTCCTGATTTAATCTACTCTCTCGTTCATATCGATGTGGATATCTATGAATCCACAAAAGACTGCCTGAATTACTTTGGTCCAAGGCTCGGACACGGAGGGGTGATCATCGTGGACGATTACGGTGCCCCATCGTGCTCAGGAGTTGAGAAAGCAGTTAAGGAGTTTTTGGAGAATGTAAGCGGTTTTCAAGCCTGGCATCCGCTTACGGAACAATTGGTATTAATAAAGGTATAGATTCTCCATGAAAGTTTTATTTATAGTTAATCAATTGTTCTTCTTTCGCCATATTGAGCCCGTGGTTTCAGCTTTAATTTCCGATGGAGATCAGGTAGGGATGTGGTTTGGCGACCGGGAAAAGGAGAACATTTCGGATAGAGCGGTGCAGGAATTCTTGAGTTTACATCGTGTAGATTATTTTCATGGAATATCCCTGCGTAATGATCGTTGGAAAGTAGTTTTGAAGGTTATAAGGGATCTGCAGGGCTGCCGAATATATCTAAAACCCGGGTATACGGCCCCGAAGTCGAGAATACGCTTTTTGGAGAAATTGTCGCCGTTTGCGCGCAGTGTAGTCGGTTCGCGGTTGGGGAAATGGATTCTTTCGAAAGAGATATCGTATTATTTTCTTTCTTTTATGGAGAGGCTGATCCCGGCGAACAAAGCTATTTCCCGGGAACTGGGGAGAAAAACCCCCGATATTGTGGTTATTGTTACGAACTTGATCTGGAATGCCCCCGAGTTCGAGTATTTAAAGGCAAGTATATCTCTCGGGATCCCTACCGTGGCGATGATCGCGAGTTGGGATAATCTAAATACAAAAGGCACCCTTAATTTGATCCCGGATGCAATCATTTTATGGAATCAAGCGCTGGCCGAAGATGCGATGATCCTTCATCATTTTCCTCGCGAAAAAATTGTCTCAACCGGTGCGCAGACATTTGATTACCTGTTTGACTTTAAACCTACAGAATCTATCGCCGAGTTTTGTATGCGAACCGGGATCGACCCTGCCCGGAAATTTGTTCTCTATCTTGGTTCATCTGCTTCGATCGCGGAGGATGAGACACGCTTTGTACGGGAGTTGGTGAGTTCATTAAACAAGAATTTGAATGTTCAGGTTTTGATCCGCCCTCATCCGATCAACCATAAAATCTGGGCCTCCTTCGATGAGGCGGGAGCGATCGTTTGGCCCAGGAATGGGGATTTGCCAGATACCATCGGCGCAAAGGAAGACTTCTGCAAAGCCCTTTATTTTAGCCAAGCTGTCATTGGAATCAATACCAGCGCCATGCTTGAAGCGGCAGTTCTTGACCGGCCTTGTATTACCATTATGTTGGATGATTACAAGGCTTCCCAAGACGAGAGCGGGCATTTCCGTCATTTATTAAATGGTGGTTTCCTGGAAATCGCGGAAGATTTTGACCAAGCCAGCGAAATTTTAAAACGAATTTTAAACGGGGAAGACAGATTGAAAAATAACCGTAAACGTTTTGTTTCTGAATTTATCAGACCGCGTGGCATAAACCGTCCAGTAGGCCCGTTAATAGCCGAATTAATAGAGCAATTGGATCCTAAAAAAGGAATTCTTGCCCACGCATGAAAGGTTTTTCGGTCGTCACGTTATTATCGTTTGCAAAGGGGATTAGTTTTTCTTACGTTGCCATTAAAGGCAGGAGCTATGGATGCCGGTAAAAATAACCGAATTAAAGCAGCGTTTACTTCCGCCGCTTTATCCTTGTCTGGTTCAGCTGGACAAAAAATTTAACCAGAAAGCAAGTTCCCCGGAAATACTTTATCTTGGCGATTCGGTCGTGGAACGGACCTCAAAAACAGATGAAGACATCCGTTCACTCGGCGATATGGTTGTAGATGCCTTATCTCCAAAGCTTTCATGTGTAACCATTTCTCATTCAGCGTATCACCCCCTTGTTTACTATAATCTGGTGGCAGCGGTTGAATCCATGACCCGTTTTCCGATGGTTGTCATTCTACCTATAAATATGCGCTGCTTTTCTCCTCAATGGGACCTTCAGCCATACTGGCAATTCGATGAAGAAATCCAGATCCTTAAAAATTACCAAGGGAGTGCCGGGAAAAAGATAGGACGTCTTCGAAGCAGGAAGCAGGAAGAGATCCCGCTCCGGGAAATCAAGACCTTCAACGGTACGATCGTCAATTATCCATTGAGTGAATTGGATCGCATTGGACAGTTTGTTAACTTGATCGACTCAAGGCCGCATGAGGATGATAAGGCTTTCCAGCGAAAACGGGAAATATTTATTTTTCATTACACTTATCCTCTGAGCTCTGAACACAGAAAAATTTCTGCCCTTAAGGAAACAATCCGTTTGCTTCACCGGATGGGCGTAAGCGTATTTGCCTATCTGACGCCCATTAATGTCCAGGCAGGCGAGCGTTTCGCTGGCTCCGGTTTTAAAAATCAATTGGAGAAGAACGTACAGATTATAAAAGATCTGGTGAAAACTCATATGTGGCCCGGTATGCAATTCGCAGACTGGAGTTCTTCGTTCGATTCGCGGGAATTCTTAAGCGAGGATCTCGCCACTGAACACCTCAACCAGTCCGGCCGGCAGAAGCTTTCCAGTTGGATTGTCTATGGGGTTTTCTCATTGTTGGGGACAGGGCCTCTCGAATGAAATTTGCTTTCATATTAAATCATACACAATTTTACAGACACTTTGATAATACAATCCGTATTCTTTGTGGACGGGGTCACTCGGTGGATGTTGTCATACAATGGGTTATGAAACCCAACTTGACGGACCGAGTGTTACAAACCGCGCAAGCAGAAGTAAGCGCTGTCGCTTTTGAGAGGCCGTTGTCCCGTCATGATACATGGGGAGGCATTCTTCGGCCATCACGCGAACTGATTAATTATTCCAAATATTTTCATCCCGAACACCCGTCCAAAAACCTAGCTGGCCGCTGGAAGAAATATTTTAATGGCGCGGCCTGGAATCTATTGGAAAAAAAATGGGTAATCCTGTTATTAACAAGCCGACCCGTGCAGTTTATATTGCGATTCATAGAACGAATCGCGCCGCCTGTTAATATCATCAGCGCATGGATGAAAGAACATAAGCCCGACCTGGTGATCGTCTCTCCCTTGATTTCCGCGCATTCCATGGAGTTGGAATATCTCAAAGCTGCCAAAGCGCTGAATATTCCAAGTGTATATGCGTTAGCCAGTTGGGACAACCTGACCACGAAAGGAACTCTGCATATCCTGCCCGATCTAGTATTCGTTTGGAATCAAATGCTTCTTGAAGAGGCAGTTACCTTGCATGGAGTGCCTCGTGAGAGAATCGTAGTGACTGGGTCCCCCACTTTTGATTATTGGTTTGAAACAAAGCCTTCCATATCGAGAGATGAATTTTGTCGAAACGCCAGGTTTGGCGCTGAAAAACAGTATGTTGTTTACCTGTGCTCATCCAGGGGAATGATAGAAGATGAGACCAGGTTCATCTTAGAGCTAGCCTCCCAGATGAAAGACGAGCCAGGTACATGTGATGTCATGCTGCTTGTCCGTCCCCACCCTTATAATATGCTAGCTCTAGATGTTTTGAACCGCGATAACATATGTGTTTTTCCAAGCCAAGGGGATCTGCCCGACGTGAGCGAAGCAAAGCAGATCTATTTTGATACATTGCACTATGCCATGGCTGCTGCGGGGGTTAATACAAGTGCCATGCTGGAAGCTGCGATCGCAGACAAGCCCTGCGTAACAATCATCGATGAAAGATATCGCCGTTCCCAAACCGATATGGGCCATTTCCGTCATTTGATAAACGGCGGTTTTCTCCAGGTAACTTATTCGTATCCTGAGGCAGTGAAAGCCATAAACGCAATTCGAAACGGTCAGGATCCATTGAAAGACCATCGAAGACTGTTTGTCAAGAATTTTATCCGACCGCAAGGAGTAGATCGTAATGTGAGCAAGCTCTTCGCGGTGGCTGCTGAAATGGCCGCTCAACGAAAGACAGCCGCCGAGATCATGGATGTCATAAGTAGTGAAAAATAGAATATGAAGCTGGTATTTGCTTTATCCAACCCAGGTGCCTTCATTTTTTATGATGAGGTGGCCAGATATCTTGCGGGTCAGGGCCACGAGATCGAGATCTGGCACGGACCCATCACAAAAGCCAATATAACCGACCGGGCGCTCCAAGCTGCTCAATCTGACACTGGCACCTGTCAATCACAAGAAATGCATGCATCCCGCTGGCATCATATAAGCTGGGAGTTGCGAGGGCTGATCGATTGTGGAGTTTATTTTAATTCCGCCCATCTCTCACCCTGGCTAGAAAAAAGATGGGAACAATATCTTTCTCCCCTTCTTCAAAAAACCTTAAATGTCCCGCTTGTAAGAAACTGGATATTCTCGAAAAAGGCTCAAAACTGCTTAAGAGTAATTGAGCGTCATGCCCCACTGGATATGAGGATTATCCGGCAGCTTAAATCGTCGAAAGCAGATGTCCTGATGGCTTCTCCATTAATTTATGGTCGATCTTATGAAGCGGACTATGTTAAATCCGCCCAATTTTTGGGTATCCCCGTGGTCGCCATTGTGCAATCCTGGGATAACCTCACGACAAAAGGTACCTATCATTCCATTCCCGACCTACTGCTCGTTTGGAATCAACCTCTCGTCGAAGAAGCAGTAGAGATTCACAATATCCCTCGTGAGAAAATCGTTGTGACTGGTGCGCCGAGGTTTGATCCCTGGTTTGCCACGGTTCCATCGTGTACGAGGAAGGATTTCCTAGATAAAGCAGGACTGAACATGGATGATCAATACGTAACATATTTATGCTCATCCAATTCAATCGCAGGTGATGAGACCGAGTTTGTCTGTGATTTTGCCAGTGCATTGAGTTCGAACCTGAATACCAAGCATTTAAAAGTTGTCGTGCGTCCGTATCCATCCAATGCAAAGATCTGGGAAAACATTTCCAGAAATAATATTATTGTATGGCCTAAAGGCGGGGATATTCCTGATACGCCGCTCGCGCGAAGTGTTTTTTTTGACACACTTTATTATGGTATCGCGGTTTTCGGAGTAAATACCACGGCTTTTCTAGAAGCTGCTGTTGTCGACAAGCCGTGTGTAACTGCCTTTACTGGCCGTTATCAACGCACACAAGTTGAAAGCGCTCATTTTAAACATCTCCTACGAGCCGATTTTATTGAAATTGCGGAAGGTTTCGAACACGCGGCGGAATTGATTTCCAGGATTGAAAAGGGGGCTGATATAAAAGCCTCAAAGCGCAAGAATTTTGTGCGTGATTTCATGCGTCCACATGGTGTAGAGAAACCGGCTGCTCCGATCATGGGCACGGCGATAGAAGCATTTGCTATGGGCCTGTCTGTCGAACAAGCGCGGAGTTCGCTACTGTGAGCTTCGTAAATGACGCAGGAGGTTAATTAATGATGATTTGGATATTTGTCCCCGCCTTTAACGAAGAACAGTCCCTGCCACGGCTGCTGCCTAAAATCGCCGAAGCCATGAAAGACCAAGCATACCGGGTGGTTGTCGTCAATGATGGCAGTACCGACCAGACGGGTGCACGGCTGGATGAATTCAAGGGCGGCCTGCCCATCGAAACCGTTACTCACCCGATCAACCGCGGCCTAGGAGAGACGGAGCGCGACGGTTTCGAATACATCGCGGCGCGCTGCGATCCGGAAGATATCATCGTGCGTGTAGAGGCGGATGATACCCACGAACCTGAATACATCTTCTCCCTGATTGCGAAGATCAATGAAGGATTCGATGTGGTTAATACATCCCGCTTCCAGCCGGGAGGCGGCCAATTAGGAGTAGATGCCTATCGAGGAACGATCAGCCGTGCTGCAAACCTGTTCATGAAATTGGTTTTCGGCATTCCCGGAACGAAGGATTATTCCTGCGGGTACCGGGCTTACCGGGCGCAAATTATACAGGATGCGATCGCCGTGTTCGGGGATCATTTCATTCAACTGCGCGGACTTGGATTTACATCTACACTGGAAACCATCGTTAAATTGCATTTGCTGGGTGCACGCTTCGCAGAAGTGCCTTTCGTGCTGCGTTATGACCAGAAACAAGGCAACAGCAAAATGGTCAGCAGCATCACGACTCTTGGTTATCTACTTATGGGTTTCCTTTACTATTGGCCATCGGGTGGTTGGTTATCCCAGTATCGCGGCTTAGGAGCTCTTTATCGAAAAGATCGCAAACAAGCTGTGGAGCGATATGTATCAGGTTCCATTCGCAGGCGAACCGTAAGCCGGATCGGCTTTTAGGAGTAAATAATGTGTGGCATCTGTGGCATTTATCATTTTGATTCAGAACGCAAGGTGAACAAGGCTTCGTTGGACGCGATGGCCTATTCTCTCCGGCACCGCGGCCCGGACGACGAGGGTATTCTACTGGAAGGCCAGATGGGACTAGCGCACAAACGGCTGAGCATCATCGATCTGTCACCCGCCGCCCACCAGCCGATGACCAACGAGGACGGACGGTATTGGATTGTTTTTAATGGGGAAATCTATAACTATCAGGAATTGCGCCAACCGCTGGTGCAAAACGGCCACAAGTTGATCTCCAACTCGGACACTGAGGTCATCCTGCACCTGTACGAGGAGGAAGGCCCGGCCTGTGTCAGCAAACTCAACGGGATGTTCGTTTTCTGCATCTGGGACAGGAAAGAGAAGACGATCTTCGTGGCGCGCGACCATTTTGGAATCAAGCCATTCTATTATGCCCTATACGATCATTCATTGCTGTTCGGCTCAGAAATCAAGTCGCTGTTCATGTACGGCGGGTTCGAACCGGAGCTTGATGCGAACGGCCTAGCCGATTATTTGACCTTCCAATTCTGCCTGGGCGAAAAAACGCTTTTCCGCGGTGTTAACAAACTGCTGCCTGGCCACTACCTGCTGATCAAACCCGACGGCAGTTACAACGCTCATAAATACTGGGATTTGGATTTCACGGTTGATACCTACCATACGGAAGATTATTTTGAGCACCAACTGCTGCGATTACTGGAAGACGCTGTTCGACTGCAACTGCGTGCGGACGTCCCGGTGGGGGCCCATCTTAGCGGCGGTCTGGATTCATCGACCGTGGCGGGCCTAGCCTCCTCGCTGCTAGGAACGAAGATCCACACCTTCAGCGGCGGCTTCCATGATGGAATGCAATATGATGAGACGCGCTATGCGCGCCTGCTGGCCGGACATATCCGCTCCGAACACCACGAGGTATTCCCCACTGCCCAGGATTTTGTCGATATCATGCCAAAGCTGATCTTTCACATGGATGAACCTGCGGCAGGACCCGGATTGTTCCCGCAGTATTACGTATCCAGGCTGGCCAGCCAGAATGTGAAAGTGGTGCTGGGAGGGCAGGGTGGCGATGAGATTTTCGGAGGATATACGCGTTATTTGATCGCCTATCTCGAAGAATGCATCCGCGGCGGAATCGAGAGTACACAGGAAGACGACCGATATGTGGTTACCTTCGATTCGATCCTTGAGAACCTGCCTCAATTGCAGGGATACCAACCGATGCTGCGCTACTTCTGGGGCGATGGCCTGTTCGAGCCATCGGACATGCGCTATTTGCGGTTGATCGATCGCAGCCACGATATACGACAGTTTGTGGATGATGGACTGGTCAAGGGTGAAAACAGTTATAGCCCTGCGGAGGTCTATCGCGATATTTTCAATGAAGGGCATGTAGGCTCTTATATCAACAGGATGACACGATTTGATCTCAAGACCCTACTGCCGGCCCTTTTGCATGTAGAGGACCGCACAAGCATGGCGGTCTCGCTTGAATCGCGGGTGCCGCTCCTGGATCACAGGATCGCCGAATTGGTGGCTTCCATGCCGCCAAAGTTCAAATACAAGGGCGGTCGTTCCAAACACATCTTTCGCAAGGTGGTGAAAGATATTGTCCCAAACGAAATTCTCGAACGCAAGGATAAGATGGGCTTTCCAGTCCCTTTGAACGAATGGTATCGCGAGGGGCCGGTGCGTGAGTTTGTGCAAGATACATTGCTCGGCCTGCAGGCACGTCAGCGCGGGTTCCTGAAAATGGCACAAGTCGATACCCTGCTCAACTCGGAACGCTCTTTTGGCCGCAACATCTGGGGACTACTCTCTTTGGAACTCTGGATGCAGACATTTCTGGATGGAAAATATCATGCTCTGGCAGCTTTATAAATCAGCCTGTCGCCACTTGTTAAGCGAACAGGACCGCGATCCATACAGCGCCAGGCTAGGCTGTTTTGATCGCCGTTACTGGGGTTGGAAACTGGTTGATTATCCGGAGGCTACCTATCAACGCAATGTTTATCCCCTCGCCTGGTGGCTCAAGAGTGACAGGTCACTGTCACTCGAAGAAAAGGGGACATTGGCCGACGCAGTAACTGTCGGCTTAAATTATGCGACGCGTATCCAGCATGAGGACGGCTCATTCGACCAGGCTTTTCCAAACGAGCATAGCTTTGGTGCAACGGCCTTTTTGCTGCATCCCATGCTGGAAGCATACCAGGTGGTGAAGGAACAATGTCCAGCGGATGACCGGGAAACCATTGAAGCCGGCCTGAGGAAGTCGGCCGACTTTATGCGCCTTCATGAAGAAACGCATGGATTCATTTCCAACCATCTCGCAGGCGCGGCACTCTCGCTATATGCGGCGATGGATTTTTTCCATGAGCCACGATATGGGGAACGTGCAGATGGGCTCCTGGCCCATATCCTGGATCATCAATCCCCTGAAGGGTGGTTCATCGAATATGATGGGGCGGACCCAGGCTATCAAACGCTGTGCCTCTATTACCTGGCACAGATATACACAAAGAGAAGTGGGCCCCGATTACGGGAAGGCTTGGAGAGAGCGATAGAATTCCTGGCCTGGTTCGTTCATCCGGATGGAACCTTCGGAGGCGAATACGGCAGTCGTCGGACCGCGATCTATTACCCCGGCGGAATCGCCGTGCTGGGACAGGAGTTCCCGATGGCCGCCAGTATGGATCGTTTCCTTTTGAAGTCCATCCTGAACAGCCAGACAGTCACGCTCAACGATGTGGACATGGGTAATATGGCGCCACTACTTTCAAACTATGCACTTACCTTGCAAGCCGGTGCGGACAGGAAGGGAAAAATTCCAAAACTGCCCTGGCAGGAAGGGTATATAAACAAGGATTTTCCCGGGGCAGGTTTGTACATCCGGAGTACACCGCGTTATTATGCCATCGTGGGCGCAAGTAACGGAGGAGTGCTGAAGATCTTCGACCGTAACAAAGGTTGCATATTATGGAACGATGGCGGGTATGTGGGTCAGCTCGAGCGCGGTAACCCTATCAGCACCCAGGTTACGGAATTGAACCGCACATGCCGGGCAAGTGCGGAGGAGATCAGGATCGAAACAGCATTCCAGGAAATGAGCCTCTCCGCTCCGACGCCTTTTCAATTCATTGTTTTGCGACTGATGAATATCACAGTGATGCGAAATCTTTTTCTTGGAAACCTAGTGAAAAGGATGCTGGTCCGGATGCTGATACGCGCAGGAAAGCGCTCCCCCATATTGCTGACCCGCAGTATCCGGTTCGAGCGGAAGAGTATCGTCATTCGGGATGTGTTGCGGGCCGCGCGGAAAGTTAGTTTAAAGTGGCTCGAATTCGGACGACCATTCGTATCCATTCACATGGCTTCGGCCCATTATTTCGAGAATTACACTCAGGCACCCAGTTTATCCAATGCCCGACGAGTATCAGTTGAAGGACTGAATAAAAGTGGTTCTCTGGAAATAGAAACGACGATATGAGTCCATTGCCTGCCGCCATCACCAGCGATATCGACAGCCTTGAGTCCATCTATAAGGGACAAGGATGCAGGAATGCCAGAGGCTATACTCATACGGAGATTCGAATGGGCCTAGAAACCTTTGCGCGATTTCTAGAGCCATATCACGCCAAGGCGACCCTGTTCATGGTCGGGAATGATTTCAAATACCCTGAAAACCAAAATGTCATCAAAGGCATGGTAAAGGAAGGTCATGAGATCGCCAACCACACGATGACGCACGCACAAGGGTTTCGCCTTCTGTCACTCGAACAGAAGGAAGCAGAACTGGCTGGAATGGAGGCATGGTGTGAAAAAGTGACCGGGAAACGACCGGTGGGCTTCCGATCACCGGGATGGAATATCAGCGATGATGCACTGCCCATCCTTCTGCGCCACGGTTATCTTTACGACTCTTCCGTATTTCCTACTTCATTAATGCCAGTACTCAAATTATCGCATTGGTATACGATGCGGTCGCGAAGCGGTGGTGACCGGTCTACTATGGGTCAAAGTGATTATATGTTTGCACCGATAGCCCCATACCGAACATCAAGCAGCAGGCTTGGCAGGCGGGGCGAAGGTGGCTTAATGGAGTTTCCGATCGCAGTTACGCCCATCCTGCGATTGCCATTTTTCGCCACTTTCCTGGTGGCCACGGGAATCGATCAGTTCCGCCGTTCGTATCGTTCGCTCAAAGATGCAAGGACCTCCTTCCAATTCCAAATGCACCTATCGGATTTTGTCGATTATAACCATCCGGACCTAGTGGACCAGGTGCCTCTGGACGGTCAGGGCCAGTATGTGCCGCAAGCGTTACGCATGTCTTTAGAGCAGAAACTGCCCTTATTCCGGGCCGTGATGGATGCGATGGCTGAAGATTATGAATTTGTGACCCTAAAAGCCTGGAGTCAACGTTTCATCAAAGGGGAAAAGAACTAATGCTCTTTAATACAGTTGAGTTTTTTGTTTTTTTCCCCGTTGTCACCATCGCTTATTTTCTCACACCGCACCGCTGGCGCTGGCTGCTTTTGCTGGCTGCCAGTTGTTATTTTTATATACAATTCATTCCCGTATATATTTTCATCCTGTTCTTCACTATTGCGGTTGATTATGTAGCTGGCATCCTAATCGAGGGGACGGAGGGGGAAAAACGCAGGATCTATCTTGTTGCAAGTTTGATAGCCAACCTCGGTGTGCTGGCGGTTTTCAAATATTTCAATTTCCTGAATAACAACCTGGACAGCGTTATCGAATTTCTAGGGTGGAATTATCCCATCAAGCCTTTGGCGATCATACTGCCAATTGGATTGTCCTTTCATACTTTCCAATCGATGAGTTATACAATCGAGGTGTATCGCCGCAGACAGGCAGCCGAAAGACACCTTGGCATGTTCGCTCTGTACGTAATGTTTTATCCGCAGCTGGTTGCAGGCCCCATCGAACGCCCGCAAAATATGCTCCACCAGTACCATGAACAGCATCACTTCGACTATCAGCGAGTCACGGACGGCCTCAAGCTGATGACCTGGGGACTTTTCAAGAAAGTGGTCATCGCAGATCGCCTGGCAATGGTGGTCAACCGCGTATATTCTCAACCATCCAGTTACGAAGGCATCCACCTGATCATTGCGACGGTGTGTTTCGCCTATCAAATCTATTGCGATTTTTCAGGCTACTCGGATATTGCGATCGGGGCGGCCCAGGTGATGGGGTTCCACTTCATGGATAACTTCAAACAGCCATATGCTTCCAGATCGATCTCGGAATTTTGGAGACGCTGGCATATTTCCCTGTCGACCTGGTTCAGGGATTACGTCTTATTCTCACTGCCCGGCAATCGCGAATCCAAATGGCGCATGCAGTTCAACGTTATCCTGACTTTCCTAGCCTCGGGACTGTGGCATGGTGCAAACTGGACCTTCGTGATCTGGGGTGGGCTCCATGGCATGTACCTGGTAATCTCGCTCTGGACGCAGGTCCTGCGTGACAAAATCTATGGACCCGCCGGGCTTGGAAGATTTCAGTTCATCACAGGGATGCTTCAAACTGCCGGAACTTTCTCGCTGGTTACGTTTGCATGGATATTCTTCCGTGCGCCCACTGTTTCTGAAGCCTTTTATATTATTGGTCACCTCTTTAACGGACTTGGTGATTTTCTCTTAAATATATACAATCTCGAATTTGTCAAAACCACCCTGTTTGAGTTAGGGTTTCACTGGGAGGACTGGTTTCTTGTCCTTTCTTCCATAGCCGTTCTCGAGGTCGTGCAATATTACCAGCGCAGAGGGAGCGTCCGTGCAATGCTTTCCCGCAGATCCGCCTGGGTGCGTTGGTCCGCATATTATGGATTGATGGCTACCATCCTGATCTTTGGCGTCTTTAATCGCTCACAATTTATTTATTTTCAATTCTAACAACACATTGGTCATGAAGAAATTCTCCTTGAAAACCGCCCTTCTGGTACCCTTGATCGGATTTGTGATGGTTATCAATTACCGCATGGATCCCGCACATCTTTTCCAGGGAGATAGATATGAATTGGGCATCGCGGACCTTCTGCTAGGCGGGCACAATGTAGCGAACGTCTCTAATTATGATTACCGCCTGGTCCAGAAATTTTATATCGAAGGTTTGGACAAAAAGAAAGACATTCTGGTTTTCGGATCGAGTCATGCGATGGTCATCCACTCCTCGCTTTTTCCGTGTAAATCCATGTTCAATAACAGCGTCAGTGGTGCAAGCCTAGAGGATCTTGTTGCGATTTCAGAAATATATCAGCAAAGAGGACTCCTGCCCTCCGTTGTTATTATTTCACTTGATCCCTGGCTGCTCAATCGTGACAACCTTCAAACAAGATGGACCACTCTCGAGCCGGAGTATGCGCTGGCCATGAAACGTCTTGGGCTGCCGTTTGAACCGGCTCCCAACGATCGGATCAATTCTGCCTGGGATAAGTACCAGCAGTTGATATCACCCACCTATTTTCAGGAATCGTTCAAGACCTGGGGCTTAACCCTGGTTGGAAATACACCAGTACCCGGAAATTATTATCCTACTGAAGAAATGATCGGTGAGCTACCAATCCGCTTGGCGGATGACTCACTCAGCTATCCTGCTGCATCCCGTACGCAACCTTCTCCGAACGTCAACCTTGCTAATGCCACCACTACCCTGCAGGAATTTACGCGTTTGGATCCTGAACTGACGCGGATTCTGGAGACGTGGGTCACTGCAATGCAGAAGGATGGCGTGCAGGTCATTTTTTGGTTGTCGCCGTATCAGCCGGGCGCCTATCACTACCTGATCAATTCGCCAAACTACCACATTATCGTGGATGTGCAGAAATATTATGGAGATCTCGCTCTTCGAAATGGAATTCAGCTGATCGGATCATATAACCCGGACGATATCCCCTGTGCCGGTAACGAATTTTATGATGAACAGCATCCACAAGAATCATGCATAGAAAAAATTTGGGCCAAGCATCAATAGAAATGGAACTGGAATCGCAGAAATGCAGTTAAAAAGCATCACCATCAAACAAGAAGGCGTGACATTTTGGGACGCCAATCCATGTGGCGGTTCCTGGACCAATTATGGTGCCTTCATGGATTGGATCCGCCACACCGAGCCGTATATCTTCGATATTCTGGACGGATACAGCTGGAAGGGCAAACGTGTGGTCGAAGTTGGATGCGGACAGGGAACGACCTTAAACTACCTACCGGCTTTCGGGGCGGATGTGTATGGCCTGGATATGTCAATAGAATCGATCGCACAGGCGCGCTCAGGGGCGGCCGAATTGAACCAACTTGCAAGTGTCCATTTGCTTGGTTCCGATGCAGAGAAACTTCCCTTCAAAGTTGAATCATTCGATGCGGCGATCTGTGTGGGCGTGTTGCATCACACCTCGGATACAGCAGGTGGAGTACATGAGATCCATCGTTTGTTAAAGCCGGGCGGCCAAGCTGTGATCATGCTTTACCGTTCCGGGAATCCCAAATGGTGGGTAACAAAGTCTCTGCGCGGATTTGCACGAATAGTTGATTTTTTCAGCGGCAAGCCTAACACACTGGCCGAACGTTTGCGTTCCCGCCGCGATACGAATGATGTAAAAGGAACGGCACTGCTGGAACTGTTCGGCGTTCCGATCCTTAACGCCTTCTCCAACAGTGAGGTCCGAAGCATGTTCGGTGATTTCAGCGAGGTTCGTATCACGAACCACCAGCCTGGCTTCCAGCGGTTGATTGATGTGTTACCCTTCCTGCGCCTGATTAAACCTGTCCTGTCGTGGCTCGACCGAAAGACCAGTGATTTGTGGGGTTTCTACCAGGTGATCGAGGCACGCAAATGATCCCGCGCATGAAGCCATACCTTGGATGGGATGAACTTCTGGCGCTCTTCAAGTTCAACGATGATGCGGTGGAACGATTCGAAGTGGAATTTGCCCGCATGTTCGAAACCAGCCACGCGATCTCATTTGCTTACGGTCGCAGCGCATTGTGGTCATTTTTCAAAGCGGCCGGAGTTGAGGATGCCGAGGTAGTAATGCCGGCCTATACGTGCGACGTCGTGGCGCATGCGGTGGTCCTGAGTGGAAATCGGCCCTGTTTTGTAGATATTAATCTCACCGATTACAACATGAACCTGGACTTATTTTCAGCTGCCATCACTGAACGCACATGGGCGGTGATCCCTACCCATTTATTTGGTTATCCGATGGATATCGAGACGGTGAGCGAAATTGTGCAGGCGGCAGAGAACCGTTATGGACACAAGATATGGATCATCCAGGATTGTGCGCATGCCTTCGGGGCACATTGGAATGGGAGACCGGTCTGCAATGCCGGCGACGTCGCTTTATTCGGACTAAATATCAGCAAGATGTTCACCTCGATCTTCGGAGGGATGCTGACGGTCGAGGATGAACTACTCGCGGGTCGGATAAGGGATTGGCGTAATTCCCATTCCAAACAGCCGGGACTTTCGAAAGCGATCCGCCGGAGCCTTTATCTGATAGCGGTGTATCCCGCCTTTCAGGAATTCTTATATGGGATCGTTTACTGGCTGCAGGAAGGGACGCCCCTGCTGGATGGGCTGACCAAGGCTTATCACCTTGATGAGAAGATCCATTTTCCGCCCGATTATCAGGACCGCATGTTGGACTTGGAAGCGCAGGTAGGGCTGAGCCAGCTGAATAAATATCCTGAGATCGTCAAACGACGAAAGGAGAATGCCCTATATTACGACGAGCATTTGCAGGGCTTGGCCGGGTTTGAACTGCCTCCGTTAGTAGAAGGTGCCACCTATTCGCACTATGTGGTGCGTGTAGCGGACCGTCGTTCAATGATGCGGGCGCTAGCCCGTCGGGGAATCCAGTTGGGACAGCTTATCGAATATAGTGTGCCTCATATGGATGCCTACCGTCCATACGCAGGAGGAAGGGATTTTCAAAATTCACTATTGTGCAGTCAGAAAACCATTAATTTGCCAATCCACCCCGGTCTCAAACCAACACAGCGCAGCTGGATCGCTAAGTGTCTGATAGAGGCCATAAAGGATGGGCGTGAATGAAACCTGAGATGCTCGATGTGATGCAAACCAACGATTTGCCGGCAGTTGCACGAATCCATTATGAATCGCTCCCTGACGATTTCATCCCATCCCTTGGATTGGATTTTTTAGAATGTGTTTATTATCCTGCTGCCATTCAGTCACAACACGCAGTTACTTATATCGCCCGAATCAATAGCAAGCCTGCCGGATTTGTGACTGTTGCCCACGACAGCACTCTCTATACAAAGGATATCCTGAAAGGCCATTATTTGATGATCGGTGGTTATGCACTACGAGCCGCGCTGCGGGATCCGTCTTATATAATACGGAGCATGCAAGTTTTCCAATCGGCGCTTCTGTCCAAGCCCGACCCGATAAAAGGCGAGATTGTTTTTATCGCGGTGGATAAAAACCAGCGCGGACAAGGCCTGGGAGTGGGGCTGGTCACCCGCGCCGTCGGATACCTGCAACACCAGGGTGTTAGTCAATACCGAACCAAGACCCTGGCATCGAACGTGAATGTCATTCGAATGTATGAAAAACTTGGCTGGAGCGTGCGCGATCATTTCCGATTGATGCAGCGAGAATATGTAACCCTCGCCAGCGGTAACATGTCCAGCAAAGTGGCGGGATGATAATGGGTACCCTTCGACCGCCTTCGAAAAAACTGTCTGCGGCGTTAAAAGAAGTGAGAAATCAGCGCGCTTCTCCCTTCGACCTGATTCGATATTACTTATTGAAGAACTATGGATTCCCCGACCTTTTAATTCACTGGCCTCAAATCGTCCAGCGTATACTAGCGCTTCTTCTGCAACGCAACCCATTTTCCGTTTATTCCTTTTCCTCCTTCGATCTCTGGCTGCGCTCCTATTACTCAAAACTGGCCAGAGACTTTCGGGAAGCGGGTCGGAACGGGTATGTTTGGGATGAAAGCCTGGGTTTCTCGATGCGGCCGCGTTTTGGTTCAAACCTGGCAACTTATAAAGTATACGGCGCATTCTCCCCTCAAATGTTCAGTGGAGTGTGCCTGGCAATTTTTACAGTTTCCGTGCTGCTCACTGGCGTGATGGCAAATCATGCAGCACTTACCATGGCGATCATATTTATTATGTTGATCAGCCCTGCCATCCTATTCTCGCTGGTGGGGCATGGGGTCAAACCCGAAGTTATCTGGTGGGCATTTGCAACGCCGATGCTTTATGCGGCTCTTGTTCATCAATGGGTGCCGGTCTGGATCATTCTAGGTGGGCTGCTGCTGACAAACACCTCCGTATCTGTGATCCTGGCCATAATCCTGGCGCCGTTATGGTTGTGGTCCATAATTACGGGACAAGTCACGACCGGAGTGGGTCTGGTATGGCTATTGCCCGGAGTTGTTGTACGTTCCTGGCGTATGTGGGATGCCTACCGGGATGGAAACCTTACTGCGACTGTGCGTGAGCAGCGAGTTGTTCGAAACCATGAAACAGAATCAAAAGGTGGTTCTTCGCCGATTACCATCCTAGGGCCAATCATTCAACAAAACTTTTTCCCAATCATCAGGTTAATGATCCTGCTGTTACTGGCCGGCTGGGGGCATTGGATATCGGCTGCGGTCATCGCGGTCGGGTTAATCGGGGTTGATTTCCTGAACCAGCATGGATTCAAAATTGCCGATAATGTAACCATAAGACTTCTCCACGTATCGGCGGTCATAGCGCTGGCGTTGTTTTCAGGGGTGTGGCTGAGTTTGATCAGCGTTTTTATTGTCCTGTATGAAAAGCCATTTGTCGTGGCCTGGTATGTTTCAGGCAGCAAACGATTCGAGCAACTGAATAAAGAGATAGAAAACTGCCGGGAAGTACGC
>CAZPCR010000005.1:4337-26070 GCA_964585035.1 uncultured Anaerolineaceae bacterium | reverse complement strand
AAATATGAATGCGGGGTGATGTATCTTAGGGTCGCATCGATCTGAAAATTCTGGTTGGTATCTACATTACTGACCCAGAATTTCTGCTGATCGCCTTCTTTGAAAGGTGTCGATGGCGCAGGCAACATATGTGCGACATTGCAAATATTCTCGATCCGGCAAGCCAGGTCGTATGGGTCGTTATCGGGGATAACGGTTTGATCAAGTGTGCCCACCGTATCGGTCGGGATCGAATCAACCTGTGGGCGGGTTACTGGGACAGGTGTTTGATCGGTGCTGCCATTATTCAGTTGGCTGGGTAATCTCTGAGAAAGGTTTATATTGTGGGTGAAGTAATAATAATCATATCCGCCCAGGGCCAAAACTGCTACACACAAACAGCCCAATACGATACTAATGACAATGATCACTCTATGGTTGGCAGATTGATTTTTTATCTGATCCATGAAATTTTTCCTTTGTCCAATTCCCCCGATAGTACCCGAATTCTCTAAATCCCACCTTAGTAGAACCAAACCAAATAAAATTCAATCCTGATCGATCTCTGAGGCTTTCGGATTTAAAAAGTTGGGATGGCAATTGAATTGCCGTCCCAACTATTTCGGGGTTAAGCAGTCGCAGGCTGGGTGACTTTCTTGATCGCTTGAGCAGTATGAAAAACGATCTGATTCTTTTTCTCATCCACATCCACCAAAACGGTGGCGCCATCTTTATATTTACCGCCAAGCAATTCGATGGAAAGTGGGCTTTCGATATATTTTTGAATGGCTCTGCGCAAGGGCCGGGCGCCGAATGCAGAATCATAACCTTCCTTGGCAAGCCACTTTCGGGCCGCTTCGGTTAATTCCACATTGATATGATATTCGGTCAGCCGGTCCTGTACTTCCTTCAATTGGAGGTTGACGATCTGCTCCATCTCCTCGATGGTAAGCGGTGAGAACATGATCACTTCATCGACACGGTTGAGGAATTCCGGACGGAACGTGCCTTTGAGGGCCTTCTCGATCTTATCGTGCGATTCGCGATCCTCGTCATCCGTGTTTACCTGTAAAAAGCCCAGGGACCCGCTCCTCTTCACGTATTCGGTTCCAAGGTTGGAGGTCATGATCAGGATGGTATTGCGGAAGTCCACCACATTGCCCTGACCGTCCGTCATGCGGCCATCATCCAAGATTTGCAGGAGTGCGTTCCAGACTTCTGGATGGGCTTTCTCGATCTCATCGAATAATATAACGCGATAGGGGCGGCGGCGGACAGCCTCGGTCAGTTGACCGCCTTCCTCATAACCGACATAGCCTGGAGGCGCACCGAACAAACGGCTGACCGTATGCTGTTCGCGATACTCCGACATGTCAACGCGCACCAGTGCTTCCTCGTCGTCAAACATGAACCAGGCCAAAGCTTTGGCAAGTTCGGTCTTACCGACACCTGAGGGGCCAATGAATATAAATGATCCGATCGGCCGGGATGGATCTTTCAAGCCGGAGCGGGCGCGGCGGATAGCATCCGAGATGGCATGGATGGCCTCGTTCTGGCCAATGATACGTTCGTGCAGCCGGTCCTCCATTTGCAGGAGCTTGGTAGCCTCGGTCTCCATCATCTGACTGACGGGAATGCCCGTCCATTGATGTACGACTTCTGCGATGTCATTGACGTCTACAACTTCGTCCAGTTGGTGTTCCGATTCCCATTTATCGCGTTTTTCCCGATATTCTTCCTCTTTGCGTAACCGGTCCACTTTAATTTCGGCAGCCCGTTGATAATCCCGGGAGTTCGACGCAGCATCTTCTTCCGCCTGTAAGCGATCGAGATCAGCTTTCATCTCCTTCAAATCAGAAGGCATCGAATACAACGCCACGCGCAGTTTGGCGGCGGCTTCATCCATCAAGTCGATGGCTTTATCGGGCAGGCGACGGTCTGTGACATATCGGTCAGCGAGCCGGGCCGCGGCCACCAACGCATCGTCCGCATAGCGTACTTTGTGATGCGCCTCGTAACGGTCACGCAGGCCCTGCAGCATCTTGATGGTGTCGTCCACCGTTGGTTCTTCAACATAGATAGGTGCAAAACGACGTTCGAGGGCTGCATCTTTTTCGATATATTTATGGAATTCGTCCAGTGTGGTCGCGCCGATGGTTTGCAATTCGCCGCGCGCCAGCGCCGGTTTAAGCATGTTGCTGGCATCCATGGCGCCTTGTGCGGCGCCAGCACCCACTACCGTATGGAGTTCATCGATCATCATGATGACCTCGCCCTGTGCCCGCTGGACTTCCTCGATCACAGCTTTGAGTCGCTCTTCGAACTCACCGCGGAAGCGTGAACCGGCGATCATCGCGCCCAGGTCGAGTGCCACCAACCTCTTGCCGGAAAGGATCTCAGGCACATCATTGTTGGCGATTTTCTGCGCCAAGCCCTCCACGATGGCAGTCTTACCAACACCTGCTTCGCCGATCAAGACCGGGTTGTTCTTCGTACGGCGCGAAAGAATCTGGATCAAGCGCAGGATTTCATTATCACGCCCGATAACCGGGTCAAGCTTGCCTTCGCGAGCAAGCTGGGTAAGATCGCGTGAATATTTTTCAAGCGTGCGGTAACGCGTCTCCGCCTGTGGGTCGGTCACCCGCTGTCCGCCTCTTAAATCCTGGATGGCATCGTAGACCCGGTCACGTGTGAGGCCGGCGGATTCGAGGATGCGTGCTGCGGGCGTATTGCGCTCGGTTAAAATCGCTAAAAAGATATGTTCGGTCGAAATATACTCGTCCTTGAGGCGGTTAGCTTCCTCATTGGCAAGGTCAATAATACGTTTTACGCGCGGGGTAATAAATATTTGCCCTGCCCCCCCGCCGAAAATATTGGCTTTGGGGCTGGAGCGCAAAGTGGCGTCGAGACGCTCTACGAGGGCATCTGGACTGACGTTCATCTTCTCTAGGATTTGCGGGATTACGCCACCCGGCTGTTCTATCAGGGCTAGAAGGATGTGCTCCGTATCAATCTGATTATGGCCATAGCGCTGGATGATCTCAGCCGCACGTTGAGCGGCCTCCTGCGCACGTTCTGTAAATCGGTCAAATCGCATCATAATTTAAAGCCTCCGCAGGGGTGGTCTTCCACCCCTGCTATTAATGGTGGGATTATAACAAAATCGGGTTGGCAAATAGTCTATAGTACGTTAGAGTTCCGTTAAATTTTACAAATGGAGTCTCCGCTCTTCTTGGCCGACCGGTATCCCGGCTAGAAAATAAGCGAGGAAGCCCAAATTTAGGGGTAAAGAACGTGCACCGCTCAAAAGTTCAGGCACTTCTTCCTGAAGTACCAATAATCAAGGCTTATAATACACGAAATGGCTTCGGTAACGGTTCAGGCAAACGCAACGGAAAACGGCCCAATTCGTCCCCTGAGCATCCTGCGTGACTTACCCCAGGTTGCCGACCTGATCGAGCTGTGTTTTGCTCTCAGTATGGATGATGAAGGGCAGTCATATCTTCAACAAATGCGCCGCGCCAGCCACAACAATGACTTTTTACGGTGGGCGGAAAAAGTTGCTGATAGTTCCTCCCTACCGCTTTCCGGTTTTGTCTGGGAGGAAAACGGAAAGATAGTCGGCAATGCCAGCCTGGTTTATCAAACATTTAAGGGTAGGAAAATTGCCATGATCGCCAATGTTGCCACACACCCCGATTTTCGCCGCCGCGGTATCGGACGGGCAGTGACGGAACGGGCCATGACACATGCACGCCAAAAAGGTGCACAGGAGCTCTGGTTGCAAGTACGCGATGACAACCCAACGGCGATCAAAATCTACAACGGTCTGGGATTCGTAGAACGCGCTCGCCGAACAACCTACCGTCTCAAAGCCGCTGCATCTCATCCTCTGAACTTTCAACCGGTCCAGGACGATATCTCTAACAAATTAACCACCATGCAGCCAAATTCACGCGACTGGCCTCTTCAACATGAATGGTTAATACAAACACATCCCGAGGAGTTGAGTTGGTACTCGCATTGGGATTGGGATGTTCTGGCTCCGGGACTTTGGCATTGGCTGGTTCGCATTTTCACCGAATATGACATCCACCAATGGGCCGTATTAAAGGACGGGAAATTAGTCGCTACCGTAAGTTGGGTTCCAACCATGCGGGCTTCCAACATGCTGTGGGTTGCTGCCGGCCCGGATGGAGAAACCGGACTTGCATCCGCCCTGCAGATGGCCCGCCGCGATCTTGTCCATTATCACAGTCTAATGATCGAACATCCGGCGGGCGAAATGAGAAAGGCCTTCGATACGGCAGAGTTCGAACCTTTCCGCACTCTGATCTGGATGCGTGCCGGCGCAACTTCTTGATTATTTCTTCGTATTGACTCTAAGAGGAGAAAATACAATGATAAGATTTATTCTGCGCTGGGCGATCAATGCTGTAGCGATCTTTCTCGCCGTTCGCTTTGTGCCCGGCATTTCGCTCCAAAGCGGGTGGGTGAGCGTGATCTGGCTGGCTTTGATCTTGGGATTGGTGAATGCCTTCCTGAGGCCCTTATTGAAGTTGTTAACATGCCCATTGATCATCCTAACCCTTGGCTTATTTACGCTACTGATCAATACTTTCCTGTTCTGGCTCACCGGACAGATCGGCCAATTTATTGGGATTCACATGACGATTAACGGCTTCTGGCCCGCTTTCTTCGGCGGACTTGTAGTGAGCGTAGTGAGTGTAGTTTTGACACTGATTTTGAAAGATGAATTAAAGGGCAGCCATCACGAGAGAGGGTAATAAATTCCCTTAAAGAAAAATAGGGCGGACGCGATGTCCGCCCTATTTTTTTAATCCTGGTAGGCATCCAGCGGGTGCAGCCATGTTTACTGCACGTAGGATTGCCTGAGTCATTACTTCTGCAGCAAATGCACCGATAACCGACACTTCGACCTTTTTGTTACCGGTTGACAAGGCAAAGAGCGTGTCACCATCCAACATCGTATGTGCTGGGCGAACGGCCCGCGCCAAACCATCGTGAGCCATCTGTGCGACTTTGGTCGCTTCAGACTTCGTAAGCCTGGCATTGGTAGCTACCGCGCCGATCACCGTATTGGTTCGGGTGGCAAACCCAAGCACGGCGCGGCCAACGGGCTTTTTTAACATGGCTAATGTATCGGCAAAATAATTTTTACCGCCCACATGCAACGGTCCTATTTTCCCGGAACGAAGACCGGCCAGGATCTCTCCATTATCAGGATCAATAATATCGCCAAATGCATTGACCGCAACGATCGCACCGACAACTAGATCGCCGATCCGCATACTTGAGGTGCCCAACCCGGACTTCATGGCAAGCGGCATACCAAACATCTTTCCCACCGAAGCACCCGCGCCAGCTCCTATATTGCCTTCCTCGCAGGGAGCTTTGGAAGCAGCCTGACAGGCTTTATAACCCATCTCCGCGTCAGGGCGGACATTTTTATTTCCAATAGCCAGGTCAAAAAGGATCGCGGCCGGTACGATGGGTACTTTGGCTACCCCTGTATTGAAGCCGATCTGTTGTTCTTCAAGATAACGCATTACTCCACCGGCGGCGTCAAGCCCAAACGCCGAACCTCCCGCAAGTAAAATGGCGTGAACCTTCTCGACCAGATTAATAGGGTTAAGCAAATCTGTCTCGCGCGTTCCGGGAGCACTGCCCCGCACGTCCACACCAGCGACAGCGCCTTTGCGGCAAAGGAGCACCGTACAACCTGTTAGCGCCGCATCGTCCTGCGCCTGACCCACTTCGATGCCCGGCACATCTGTGATGGAGTTTGTTCGAGGAAAAGTCATGGATCGGGTCTTAATTTATTTAAGGATACGAGCCAGCTCCTGGAACTCTTCCCATTCTTCCTGAAAGAAGTGGACCGTGACGTTGTTTAGTTCAACATGATAGGTTATTTCGCCGTCGGGTTCTTCGGCTTTCCAAACCAGGTAGTTCTCGGTCTCTGCTAGCGTCTCGGTATGAGGTTCGGTATTATTGTTTGCCATGATATTCTCCTTCAAAAGTTTATAGGGTTATTTTCAACACTGAAGATCAGGTTGCTTTTGTTAATCGCCCACGCAGATTCTGCCAAAGCTTTCGAATAAAGGTCATGATTCCGGATCCGGGTGGTGGGGGCGGCGGATTCTCGTCATCGGGCCATGGATCGAGGTCCAGCATCTTGCACATTGTATAACGCCAGAGCAGTGCTGCTGTTGCCAGGATGGGTGCAGCGATAACAACGCCTAAAAGCCCGAGCAGATTTGCAGCGATCAAGGCTGCGACCAATACACCCGCCGGATGGACACGCAGGGCCTGGGCAATGATCCGAGGTGTGACAACGTTATCGAATGTCTCGTCAATTAATATCGCCAACCCAACCGCCAGGATGGCATATGTAAGAGGCGTCATTCCAAATATAGTTGCTGACTGAAAATAGGCTACCAGGGCAAGTGTCGTCCATACGATAAAGGCACCCACATAGGGGACAAACTTAGCCAGCCCTGCCAGCAAAGCTATTCCGATCGCGTATCGGACCCCCAGGAGGCTAAGAAGGATTATATACGCGATGGCGGTAAGAAAGAAAACGATGAACTGTCCGCGCAGAAAGGCATTCCAGATACGGTTTAATTCAAGACCGAGGCGGCGAATATCATCCGTGTAACCGGGAACGTCGAACCAGACAATGCGACCGCGCAAACCACCGCTTTCAGCCAGGACAAAGTAAGAAATAAGCAGCACAAAAAGTGCCCAGCCCAGGAATTGAGCCGCACTGCTTGCAATAGCGCTGATCAACTCGCCGGTGCGTCCGACCACAGACTGGATCACACTGAGAAGCTGGTTACTTAACTGATTTAGGTCAAGATGGCGGAAGTCGAATTGGAAAGGGCCGAATGAATAAATCTGGCCCGACAATTTTTGAATGATATCTGGTAAGGAAGCCAGGCTGGCCTGGACACCGAATATAAGATTCTCCACCTGCTGAAACAGACCAACCCCACCCAGGGTCAACATCCCAAGCAAAAATACCAGCAGCAACAGGTAAATTAACCCGACCGTTAATTGCCAGGAAAAGTGAAGGACTCTCTGTAGTAAATCCGCAACCGGATGCAACAGATAGGCTAGCACAAAGGCCATCACTAAAGGGCCAATGATGACGTGGAACTGAACAAACAGGCCGGCTGCGATCGCAACGACAGTCAAGGCAACGACCAATTTCGTGGTCGCTCCCCACGTTGGAGAAGAATTTTTTGGCTGTTCGGTCACGGACTGCATTCCTCGTTAAAGTGTACTGCGAATTTTCAATCTTACGCAGGTCGTTAAGATGGATTTTTCAAATACCAGGTTATGCCGGGTTTTATCCGATCGAACTGGAGCTCCGCACTTTCAACTCCACTTTAGAATGACCGAATCCAGATGGCAACATTAATAAAGTTATAGATGGAGATGGTGGTAATTAGAATTTCTTATGAGGAGCAGTATAACCTGATTGTCATAAATGCGAATGAATTTAATGCTGTTAAATAAAATACCCCCGCGAGATGTCTCGCGGGGGTATTTGGAATTTGTCTTATTTACAGCCAGTGATGAACGGGAAAAAGGTGCACCATAAATAATTTGAGTCGATATACCATAATGCGCCGACGCACAAACAAATCAATACTAAAACGCCTGCACCGATAAAGATCGGTGTCATGTTGGTTTTCTTGGTCGCCCCCGCCGCAATAGGCGGAGAATAATATTGCTGCGGAGCGGGTGCAGGAGCCTGGGCCGGCATAGGAGCCGAGGCAGGAACCGGGCGCTGGGGATTCTTTCGAGCGGAGATCATCGTCTCACCAGGATCGGTGGATAGAGCCTCATACATAAGCACAATTTGTTCCCCAAACGATACCACATCGCCTGATTTCAAAACGACCGCGCTTACCAGGCGCTGGCCATTGACGAATGTACCATTGGTGGATCCCAGATCCTCGATCACATATTTGCCGCCTTGGAAGGTAAGTCGGGCATGTTTTCGGGAGATCTCTGCATCGTTGATCGCAACCCCGCTTGAAGAATCGCGGCCAATCGTAAGCTGGTCTCCTTCCAGGGAGAAAGTCGCACCCGGAGTTGGACCGGAGCGCATCACAAATTGAAATTGAGCGGCCATACAGTTTCCTCCATCAAGACACAAGACAATGAATAACTGCGCTTAGTTTACAGGGTTCAAGCTAAAAAGTCAATTCATTACCCGGTATAAAGCCCATCGTCCTTAGGTACTGTCATAGCATTCCTGAATGGGGTAAGAGATCCTCGGTTTCTTGCCGACGCGGCTATGCAACCTCATAATCAAATACTTCACCGAATGCAGCAGCAACTTCGTTTTTTACTTTCTGCATATTGGGCGGATACGGAAGTAGATCTGCTAGGCTGACAACAGGATAATCTGCCAGCCCGCACGCCACGATACCTCCCCAATACGTCATATCCGGGTTGACATTCAATGCAAAGCCGTGTCGGGAGATGCCGTGGACGTCCACCTTGACGCCGATCGCCGCGATCTTAGCCGGCTTCTTACGGTCTTCCGTCTTACAGCGAGGACAGCGAGAAAAGACATCCGGCTGTACCCAAACACCGGTCAATCCGGGAACCATACCAGCTGCAAGTCCGAGCCGCGCCAACGCCACTACGAGGGATTTTTCCAACTTGCGGATATAACCAACATAATCCGCCTCCAGAATTCTCATAGACCCTGAAGTCTCCTGACCTGGTTGCAAGGTCTGGAGACTTTGCGATCTGCTTAGGTGGCCCAGTGGAATTAAGGGATAGCCCACCAGTTGGCCGGGCCCGTGATAAGTTACATCACCCCCGCGGTCCACCCAATGGACGGCTACACCGCGTTCTATTAATTGCACATCATCCCAGAGAAGGTTTTCGGCCTGACCCATTCGGCCAAATGTGTAAACATGGGGATGTTCAAGTAAAAACAAAACGGGCTTACGTGCTCCTGCAGCGATCTCTGCCGCATATTTGTCCTGCAATTCCCAGGCCTGTTTATATTCAATAAGACCAAGGTCACGAATTTCGCAGCGCATGGAACTTAAAGCTCGCTACTGGGAAATACGAAATTTCTCAAGGTTTTCCAACCCATCGTAAGCTGCAGATTTGTATAAATCAGCCAATGTCGGATAGTTATAGACGGCCTGAACAAATTCATCGAGAGTATCGCCTGACATCATGACATGCGAGGCGATGTGGATTAGCTCCGAAGCCTGTTCGCCAATGATGTGTGCACCCAGGAGTTTTTTATCGACGGGTGAGAATATAAGCTTGATCATCCCGCTCATATCGCCAATTATTTGCCCGCGAGCGTTGTCTTCATAGGAGCCCCGTCCAACAATATAAGGGATATTTTTGGACTTGCATTCGTCTTCGGTCATACCGACCATTGAAATCTCCGGAATGGCATACACAGCCAGTGGGAGTACAGGCGATAAGCGTTCTTGATATCCGGGGTCGAAAGCATGACGCACCGCCATACGTGCCTGTTCCATGGAGGTGGCTGCCAGGGCGGGGAACCCGATCACATCGCCGGCCGCGTAAATGTTTGGGACACTAGTTTGATATTGTTCATTGACGAGGATCAAACCGCGCTCGCCAAGTTTAATACCCACTCCTTCCAAACCTAATCCCTGAACGTTGCTTTGCCGTCCCGCGGCGATCAGGGCGCTGCCATACTTCTGTGGTCCGCCGTTTTGAAGGGTTATTTGCACTAATCCATCTTCTGATTCAATGGTCGTCAGGTGGTCATTAAGAATAAACTTGAGCCCAATCGCCTCAAGCCGGTGGATCAAATGGTCGACGATCTCTGCGTCTACAAATTGCAGGATCCGTGCATGTGCTTCTATTAAGGTCACCTTCACGCCAAGCGCGCTAAAGATGGAAGCATATTCAACCCCTATCACACCGCCTCCCAGGACTGCCATTGATTCGGGGATACGCCTCATCTGGAGGATAGTATCGGAATCAAAGATCAATTTATGGTCAAAGGGTATATCAGGTGGATGGAAAGGAGCGGACCCGGTAGCGAGTAGGATAATTTCACCGGTCAGCATTTTGTCGCCGTTGGCAGTGGTCACCCGGATGGTATTCGGGTCCTTAAGCTCGGCAGTGCCATGTACACGTACGATTTGGTTCCGCTCGATATTCTGAGTGATGAGCCGCCGCTCATTGTTGACAACGACATGCTCCCGATGCATGAATTCCCTGACAGAGAGCCCGCTCTTGAGCGAATAATCGATCCCATACAAACCTCGCCGCTCAAGGCCGGAAAAATATAACGCGGTTTCCCTAAGGGTTTTCGAAGGCACCGTACCGGTATTGATTCCTGCTCCACCCAGATGGTCTGCACGTTCAACGAGGGCAACACTTTTTCCAAACCGGGCGGCTTGTTCCGCTCCTTTTTCTCCTGCCGGTCCGGAACCGATAACAATAAGATCGAATTTTCCCATTTCCAATGGACTTAATTCATCATCCAAACACGCGCCGGTAGAGATTGGATTCCAATAGTTCGTTAGGGTCACAACGTTTCTTTAACTTCTTGAACTTCTCAATCGTTTCAGCGCCAAGAAAGCGCGTGGTTGATTCTGATGTAGTCTCACTATTTTTGGCAAAATAGAAACGCCCCCCCGCATCGAGCACGATGCGGTCGAATTCCTGTAGCATCTGGCTTAACTTCGCCCGGTTGTCGTTAGTTACCTTGAAATCCAACGCGAGCGAGAATCCATCAACAGCGTGTGTTAAAAGGAATTTATCGGGGCGATGGCGCTTTGTCACACCAAGGTAGGATGGCAGGCCGCACTTGAGGGAGAGGCGCAGCATTTCTGTCCAGGCCGCTTCGGCGCTTTCCTTTGGTAGAAACGATTGATATTCGATCAATCCGCCCCGGCCATAAGATAGTTCAAAATTGGGAACATAATCCAATAAAAAGTGAAATGCTGCATGCGACTCGCGGAAGGTATGGCGCGGTAAGCTTGCCATATATTTGCCGGTGTTTACAGCCCAGACCCCCAGATTATTCATGAAGGGGCCCATGAAGATATACAAAATGGACTTCGGAAAGACACCGAAAATGCGTGAAGGTAACATCTGGTTCTTCAAGCTCATCGTCTTTTGCGGATCCGGGTCGTCGCCTTCGTGTAAATAATTGGTCGCATGGATCTGTCCTCTTCCGAGGCCGCGGCCACCGGCAGTGGCATCCAACCAACCTACAATATAGTCATATGCGGGTGCGTTCTCGAGTATGACGCTTAAGTGCTCGTGTAGGTCCCTCACCGGGCGGGCATGAACTTCTAACAGTCCAGAGTAGATGCGATTCATTTGCATCGTAATGGATGTGAAGATGCCCAGCATACCCAGACCACTGATCATCGCATAGAACAGGTCTGCATTCTTTTTGGGTGAACAGGTTATTTCAGCTCCAGTCGGTAGTATGGCATTGAATTCGATTACATGTTCGCCGATCGGCCCTACTTTGAAATTATTCTTGCCATGGACGTTGGCAGCTAAACAGCCGCCTAGCGTGGTAAGCATGGTTCCGGAGACGACCGGTGGCCACCAGCCATCCGGCTCGGTGGTCTGCCAGAGCTGTTGAAGAGTTACGCCTGGCTCTGCAATTACCACACCTTTTGCCGGGTCCCACTTAATGATGTGGTTCATGGAGGTTAGATCTAGCACGATCCCCCCTCCGTTGAGTGAAGCATCGTTATAACTGCGACCTGCTCCGCGGGCGGTGACCGTCAGTCCGGTCTTTTTCGCAAGCTGGAAGGCTTCCTCAATTTCATCCGCACGTGTCGGCTTGAAGGTAAACGAGGACGCGCGCATCGAATGGCCAAAGTTATCAAGGGATACAAAATTCTGATCAAGGGTTATGGTAGTCATGATTTTTTAGGTGTAGGGAAATGAAGATTTGAACCAAGATTAGAAGCTCATACGGCGAAAAAGAACGGATGGGGTATTCCGAATGACAAACATGATCCAGCTCCAAAACCAGGGCGTATAGATTTGCTGCTTATGAGCACGGATCGCCAACCAGATATCGTCCGCTGCTTTCTCAGCCGTGATGGGAAAAAGCACCTTTGGGGCGGCCTTGAGCATGTCGGTTTGCATAAAGCCCGGCTTGACGGTTATAACATTCACGCCGTGACGGGTGAGGCGGTTACGTAATGCTTCGAGATAGGTCGTCAGCCCTGCTTTGGATGTATTGTAGCCAGGGTTGCCCACTCTACCGCGGTCGCCAGCTACAGACGAAATGCCAACTATCTGGCCCTGTTTGGCAGACTGGAACATGGATGCGATCGGGTTAAGCCATGCGAAGGCGCCTATCAGATTGATTTCAAGCATTTGCCGGTCCCTGTCGAAATTGTATTCATCAGGGCCGGGAGGAAAATTAACACCCGCCACATAAATGACAAGGTCCAGTCCTCCCAGGTCTGCAACGATGCGCCGCAGCAAATCCGGCACGTCATTATAGTCGCTTACATCGTGTTCATAAGAAAGCGCACGAATCTCCCGACTATTTTCGTTGATCTCAGTACAAAGTGAAGTAAGCTGGGCTTTTCGGCGTGCGACCACGGCCAGAGTATATCCTTCGCGGCTAAGGCGACGGACTAACGCGGCACCCAACCCACTCGATGCGCCTATGACCAACCCCCGCAGTTTGGGATGCAAAGGGGTCGCCTGAGATATAAGTGATTTTTTTACAGGCAAAGCATTCTCCTAAATTAACCTGTGAATATTCTAACACACTACTTTTGCTGTATAATTTATGTTCGCATATGCCATGACTAAAATGCGTCTTTGGGGTTTCCTTATGAAGGATTTCATGAATTATCATGAGCAAGGATGATATACGTCTCGACATTCTCGACCAGGCACGCCGATTGCTGACAGATGAAGATCACCTCGCTTCCGGTGAATCCGAAGAAATTCTGAAACTTCTGAACGTCCTGGTCGAAGTCATTGAACGAAGTACCGACTTAAATGAAGCGGAAAAGCAGGCGCGCCGGTTGGCAGGGGATTTAATCAAAAACCGGACGCTGGTTTTCGCGCTCAAACAACAGGCAGACGAACTCGATGCACTCAAAAAACTCAGCTTGAGTTTGACTTCCAGCCTGGATATCAAGACGGTGCTCGATGCAGTCGTCACCGAAGCAATGCGCCTGGTTAAAAATGCCCGCTCTGCCCACATTTTCCTTTATACCAACAATAAGCTGGAATTCGGCGCGGCACTGAATGATGATGGGGTCCGCGACAAACCCGTTGCCTTGCCGCGCCCCAACGGCCTGACTTCTACAGTCGCCCGGAACGAAGAGCGGATCATCATCGAAGACATTAAGAGACACCCCCTCTTCATTAATACCGCACCAGATTGGCAGGGATCCATCATGGGTATTCCGTTGAAGTTCAACGCCAAACTGGTAGGGGTCATGAATTTAGTCAGATCCACGCGCGGGGGCTTTTCTTCCTCCGAATTAAAATTATTGGACCTCCTTGCCGACCAGGCAGCGGTCGCTATATCGAATGCCAGCCTCCACCAAATGATCAGCAGACAGGCCTATAGCGATACCGTGACTGGGCTGCCGAACCGTTGGGCGCTTGATCAACGATTGGACCAGGAAGTGTTAAATGCCCGACGCACCGGGAACACCTTTGCCGTTATCATGATGGACCTGGACGGATTTAAAACGGTAAATGATACCCATGGCCATGCAGTCGGGGATCAGGTCCTGCGGACTATTTTCAATTACCTGGCTACCAGCATGCGTGCCACCGATTTCCTGGCTCGCTATGGAGGCGATGAACTTACCCTGATCCTTAGCCGTACCGATATTTCATCCACAGGTATAGTGGTCGAAAAGATTCTTGAAAAGGTGAACCGTTTCACCTTCGATGCCCCGGACAATGAAAAAATCCATCTCGGAATCTCGTGCGGGATCGCGATCTACCCTATCCATGCCCTAACCGCGGCCGATCTTCTACGCGCTGCGGATGAAGCCCTTTATCGGGCCAAGAAACATAATCGCGGCTCCTATATGATGGCTCGCGGCTTTACCGGGTCACTCCAAAGGGAAGATATCAGGTAAGTATAGCGGAACCATTATTAAATATTAACAGCCCATATTCTCAGTTATTACCCTATACTGCTTTATTCCAGTTTCTAGACCAGAGCCTTAATTTTTTCCTTCCAAAGTTTATTCCTCAAGTTTAGGATGAAATGGTAAGGATTAAACCTTTCCAAGGTCGTTGATTGGAACGTACCACGAAGATTTTTTAAAAGACGTACGCAATAAGCAATAGCTCTGAAATTTCTGCACGAGGAGAACCGCATGCCCCGCAAAGTCATGATCATCTTGAACCCGATGGCCGACATGGGCAACGCCTGGAAGGTTGCGAACGACCTGCGCGCCATCATCAATGAATACGGCTATGCTGCCTGGAGCGGAACGGTGTATCCCACACACGCCACCGAGTTGGCAAGGCAGGCCGGCGAACAAGGCTACGAAATGGTCATTGCCATGGGCGGGGATGGAACCGTCCATGAAGTCGTCAACGGTATTATGCTCCTGCCGGAAAACAAGCGGCCGATCCTGGGCGTCGTACCCGTCGGGTCAGGCAACGACTTTGCACACGCGATCGGGATCCCGATGGAATCCGATCATGCCCTGGCTTTGGCGCTCAAAGGTGAACCCTCGACCATCGACCTCGGTCTTATGACTGACCAGAATGAACGTAGGGAATATTTCGACAACACGCTCGGCATCGGTTTCGACGCGATCGTCACCATCCGCGCGCACAAACTTGCCATCGTACGGGGATTTTTAATGTACCTGACCGCCGTCATCCAAACGATTTTCCTCAACCACAACCCGGCTCTAGTCCAGTTTGAGACAGACAAGGAAAAATGGGAGGACAAAATGATAATGACCACACTCTGCAACGGAGGGCGTGAAGGCGGTGGGTTTAAGCTTTCCCCCGATTCAAAATTGACGGACGGAGTGTTGGAATACCTCACCGTCCGAAAAGTTTCACGAGCGATGATGTTCCGGCTCATCCCGGAGTTTATGAAAGGCACCCATGGACGCTTCACAAAACAAATCCGCATGGGTACGTGTAAAAAATTAACGATGACCGCAGACCGCCCGCTTTATATCCATATCGACGGTGAGATATACACCAGTTTTGGCAGTAACCTTCACAAATTAACTGTTGAAGTCATACCAAATGCATTGAAAGTTGTCAAAAATTAAGACGTTATATGAATAGCAGATAGGCTCTAAATAACTTCAAGGCTGACATACAAATAACGCTGGGCCTGCGCATGGAAGGTTACAATATCACTGACCGACCATCACCTATTGATTCCATACCATTCCAACAAATAAATGCCCGATCTGTTCCATGCATTACAAGGTTACGATCTCGGATATCTGCGCATCGTCGCGGAATTTTGGGGTTTCGAGCTCGAATCAAGGGATTTGGCGGGCGCGATAAATGAACTCACCTCCCATCTTCTTGACTCTCAACTGGTTGTGGAAATCACAGCTTCCCTCTCCTCGGAGGCGCATATCGCGATTAACACACTCGCTGCGGAAGGTGGGCGAATTCCATGGGCCGCTTTCACCCGAAAGTTTGGCGATGTACGCGAAATGGGGGTCGGCAAGCGCGACCGCGAGAAACCTCATTTCAAACCAAATTCAACAGCTGAGATTCTTTTCTATCGTGCATTATTAGGACGAGCCTTCTTCGAGACAGCCAGCGGAGCACACGAATTCGCTTACATCCCTGAAGACCTTTTACCTTTAATCTACACTACAGATATGGAAGGGCTTGAGAAAAAAAATAATAAAGTCAGCCAACCGGGAGTTAATTCCCCGGTATTAGGGCGCGGCGCGACGCCGGGCGAAAGGGCGTATGTTCTCCCAGCCAACGATCTTATCCTGGACGATGCAACTACACTGTTGGCTGCCCTGCGGCTCGGACGTGATATCAAGCCGAATCCGGTACTCCTTGACATCCTGAATGCTGCTAAATTATTGAAGAGGAATGTCCCGCAAGCCGAAAGAGTAAAGACCTTTCTTGAAGCTCCACGCACAGACGCACTTAAAATGCTGGTCGAAGCGTGGCGATCCTCTGAAAACTTCAATGAGCTGCGCTTGCTACCGGGCTTGCTTTGTGAGGGAGAATGGAAAAACCAACCGCTTGCCACACGAGGATTCCTCTCGAATTTACTGGATGCTATTCCTGAAGGCAAGTGGTGGAATATCAACACATTGGTCAGTGATGTAAAGAAAACGGCCCCGGACTTTCAGCGTCCTGCCGGGGATTACGATTCATGGTTTATCCGGCGGGAGACCGACGGGCAATACTTGCGCGGCTTTGCCTACTGGGACCAGGTGGATGGCGCACTGATCCGATTCTTTATTGTAGACATCCTTCATTATTTGGGAATGGCCGGTCTGGCAAGTCCTGAAGAAGGCAAAGACATTACCGCGTTCAAACTCATATCCCCCGATCCCCGTCCATCGGATGTCGAAAATGGAAAATTGAAGATTTCTTCGAACGGTCGAATATCAACACCGAGATCGGTTCCGAGAGCAGCACGCTATCAACTTGCCCGTTTCTGTGAATGGGACGAAGAAAAAAACGACGAGATTCTTTACCACATCACACCTGAGTCTCTTACAAAAGCAAAAGAACAGGGTTTAAAAACGGAACACCTGATAGTTTTGCTTGTCAAACACGCAGCAGCCGGCATTCCACCCGTATTGGTAAAAGCCCTAAAACGCTGGGATGCCAATGGGACGGAAGCCCGCGCGGAGATGCAGGTTATTTTAAGGGTTAGCCGGCCCGAGGTGTTGGAAGAGCTGCGGAAGTCGAAAGCAGCCAGGTTCCTGGGCGAGCCGCTTGGTCCCACTACAGTCATCATTAAAGCTGGCGCACAGTCCAAGGTCTTGGCGGCGCTGGCGGAACTTGGGCTGCTGGCGGAAGATACAACAAGCAAGCCCACTCAAGACTGATATTATTAAACTGTACATCACAGGCAAAAGTGACAGCCGCTTAATTTTTTTATTCGCTATAATGTGATGATCCTGAATATTGAATAGTGGAGTTTCGCATGTCCAAACTGGATTGGCTTAAACTAGAGATCGACGGCCTGAAAGATCAGGGCCTTTATAACCATATCCGCACGATCGGTTCGGCACAAGGCGCACGCCTGATCGTGGACGGCAGGGATGTCCTCAACTTTTGTTCTAATAATTATCTTGGATTGGCAAATCATCCGAAGATCGTTGAAGCCGCTCAAGTGGCGATGATAAAATACGGAGTGGGTCCTGCTGCGGTGCGGTCGATCGCGGGGACCACGGACTTGCATATTGAGTTGGAAAAACGGCTCGCAAAATTCAAAGGTGCCGAAGATGTTATTACCTTCCAATCCGGATTTACTGCGAATATCGGCACGATCTCTGCGCTGGTCGGCAAGGAAGATGTGATCTTTTCGGACCAGCTCAATCACGCCTCCATTATTGATGGGTGCCGGCTCTCCGGTGCGCGTATCGTTCCTTATGAACATAATGATCCAACAGCTCTCGATGCCGCCATCCGGGAAAACGACGGTTCCTATCGTCGGGCCTTGATCGTCACGGACGGTGTTTTCAGTATGGACGGCGACATCGCTCCCCTGCCCACTCTTTATGAAGTGGCAAAGAAGTATGACATATTATTTATGGTGGATGATGCCCACGGCGAAGGCGTGCTCGGCAAGGGTGGACGCGGCATTGTGGATCACTTCGGCCTGCACGGCAAGGTGGACATAGAAATCGGCACGCTCTCAAAAGCCTTCGGTGCGGTCGGTGGATTGGTAGCCGGAGACAAAGTTATCGTCGAATGGCTGCGCCAGCGAGGCCGCCCGTTCCTGTTTTCCTCGGCAGTCACCGCCCCGGACGCAGCGGCCTGCATTGCCGCGGTTGATTTGCTAGAGTCATCCACCGAGTTGGTGGACAAACTGTGGGACAATGCCAGATACTTCAAAGCCGAAATGAAGAAATTGGGATTCGATACCGGCGGCAGCGAGACTCCCATCACACCGGTCATGCTTGGCGAAGCGCCGCTGGCACAGCAGTTCAGCCGCGAATTATTCGAGAACGGCGTATTCGCCATGTCCATTGGATTCCCTACGGTTGCAAAAGGCAAAGCGCGCATCCGCGTGATGATCTCCGCTGCACACGACCGCGATGACCTGGGTCAGGGGTTGGATGTCTTCGCGAAGGTGGGTAGGAAGTTGGGTGTAATAAAATGATCAGGTTCACTTCTCATTAGCAACACAACTAATATCATGCCTCATAAGAAAGCCGAACACGCCGATATCCTGCAAAACCGTGCATCCCTGACCCGCTTTGCATGGCTTTCGATCGGCGCCGCGCTGGTCACTATTACCCTGAAATCAATTGCCTACCTCCTGACGGGTTCGGTCGGTCTGCTTTCCGACGCGATCGAATCGTTTGTCAACCTCGTAGGCGCGACCATGGCCCTCGCCATGTTGACCATCGCCGCTATTCCGCCCGACCAGAGTCATATGTATGGGCACGGCAAGGCCGAGTATTTTTCAAGTACTCTTGAGGGGATCCTGATTCTCGCCGCCTCAGCAGGAATCATAATTACCAGCATTCCCCGTCTGGTCCACCCTCGCCCGCTGGAAGGGTTGGGTATCGGGTTGGCGGTCTCCGCGGTCGCCTCCGTGATCAACTTCATCGTTTCGCGAACCCTCATGCAGGTGGGAACTAAACAAAATTCCATCACGCTCGAAGCAGACGCGCGTCATTTAATGACAGATGTTTGGACTTCGATCGGTGTGTTGATTGGCATCGCGATCGTTGCGGTTACCGGCTGGTATATCATTGACCCGATCATAGCTTTACTTGTAGCGGTCAACATTATCTGGACAGGCATACAATTGGTTTGGCGCTCTGTCGAGGGTCTCATGGATGCCTCACTTTCAGCACCAGATCAAGAAATGATCGAGAAGGTCATGGTCAAGTATCGTAAGAAGGGTGTGGAATTTCACGCCCTTCGCACCCGCCAGGCGGCTGCGCGACGCTTTGTCACGGTGCACATGCTTGTTCCGGGCGCATGGACCGTTCATGACGCGCACCATATTGCTGAAAACTTCGAAAGCGACGTTCGTAAGGCCCTCGGTGTGGCAAATGTTGTTACTCACCTGGAACCAATGGAAGATAAGATCTCCATGAACGATGTTCCACTCGACCGTTAGACAATAAAAAAAGACCGAGAATTTTCCTCGGTCTTTTTTTATTCCTGACATTTCGGGTCATTCAGGGAACGAACCCAGCTTATCCTTCACGTTTGGATAAATCGGGATATTGTGAAGGAACCTCGAGATGTTCAGCATATAATAAACATTGTTCGAGGCGCCTGCAAGTTTGAAATACGGGGATATAGAAGGGTCGCCATGTTTCCTTTTTCCGAGGTTTCAACATCCGACCAAGGGATAAACAGCTCATCACGGCAATCGAAATATCTATCTGCTTTCCGCCAATTGCTTCAGCTTTTGATTCATCTCGTTGAATCCGCGACGTGTGTCTGTTTCAAGCGAATTTTTCAACAGGGGGACAAGAACACCGGAAAAGATTTCCCGCTGGTGAAAGAGAACGCGGCCGCCTCCCATAGGTTCGATCTGGAAGATATGTTCGCCGTCAAATAACCCAGGGAGTATTAATCGCCCCAACCAGCGCAGCTCCTTATTAGGTTCAACTTTCATTACGACAGGTTTAAATTCCATACCGCGCGTGCCTGACGGTTGTATAAAAACTGCTAATTTTTGTCCAGGCTGTAATTTACCTTTTAACCGGCGAATAAAAGGATTCCATTCAGGGAACCTGGAAGTATTGGTAAGTAAATTCCAGACTATTTCGGACGAAGCATTGATTTCTATCTCAGTATTAATTTCCATGTCCACTTCCTGCCATATTAATAATCCTATCGCATCCAAATTTCGAAAGATAATAAAAGCTGCCCTAGCCCTGCATACTCTCCCATTCGCTTAACTTCTCATCCATCTCTTTTTGGACAGACGCATACTCCTGCCCGAGGCGCGTGACTGCCGTCGTATCTGCAGGCGGATTCTCAAGCGCGGCTCCCAGTGTGGCCAGTTTTGTTTCAAGCGCCGCAATGGTATTTTCAAGCTGCTGCAACCGGGCAACTCGACGGCGTTCTTCTTTTGAAGAGTCCGACGTTTCCCGACGCCTGGGTTTCGCGGATGCTTCCGATGCAAGGGAACTGCGCGGACCGTCTGCCAAACGCGCGGCTTCCTTCTCTCTTTCTTCCTTCATCTGAGAATAGGTGCCCTTGAAGACTAGTAGGTGATTTTCTTCGGGGTTGACTTCCCAGATTTGCGTCGCAAGCGCATCCACCAGAAAACGATCATGCGTGACCAATAAGATCGTGCCTTGATATGCGTCGAGAACGGCTTGCAGCACTTCCTGCGATGGAATATCGAGATGGTTGGTCGGCTCATCGAGAAGCAAGAGGTTCGTATCCTGCAGGGCAAGCTTAGCCAGGGCAAGGCGCCCGCGTTCACCGCCGGAGAGCATGGATACCTTCTTGAACGCATCATCGCCTGAGAAGAGATACTTGCCGAGATAATCGCGCGCCTGATGAGGCAGCATACCGGGCGAAGCCATTACGATCTCATCGAGCACAGTCTTCTCGGGGTCGAGACCCTCATGAGCCTGTGCGAAGTAGCCAATATGCAGGCTAGCTCCCAATGTCACTTCGCCTGCCAGCGGTTCGAGTTGACCGAGAATCGTCTTGAGAAATGTAGACTTCCCTGCGCCGTTCGGTCCGATCAACGCCGCGCAATCCGTCCGGCGCAGGTCGATGTCGGGAGCACGGAATAGTAATTTGCCTGGATAACCCACTTCGAGATCGTGCGTGCGTATCACCATATCGCCCGAGCGGTGCGACGAACGCAGGTGCAGGCCGAGGTTGGGTGTGGCACGCACCGGTGACCTGAGCGAACGCACATGCTTCTCGGCCTCTTCCACGCTGAATGGGCTGGTGGTCGTCTCCACGTCCAACTGCGACCAATTCGTGCCGATCACTGCATCCATCCCCACCTGCTCGATGGCCTGCACGATGCGCGTCAACCGGCGTAGTTTTCCCTTCGCCTGCTGCACGTTCTGGCCTGAAATGTTCTTCTTAATGTACTCCACATCCCTCGACAATTTATCACGCTCAGACTCAAAAACCTCAACGCGATGGTTCCAGCGATTCTCACGCTCACGCAAATACATGCTGTAATTGCCGCGATAAAATTCCGAACCGCTCAAGGCCATTTCGAGCAAAGCATTACACGCGTGGTCGAGGAAATAACGATCGTGCGAGACAATTACCGCAGCCCCATCCCATTGGACGAGATAACCCTCGAGCCATTCGACGGCGTTTATATCAAGATGATTGGTTGGCTCGTCGAGCAGCAGCAGGTCCGGATTGGAAAGCAGAAGCCTTGCCAGATAGGCACGCGTCCGCTGACCTCCAGAAAGGTGATCGAGGGAAAGGGTAAAGTCGGACTGATCAAAACCCAGGCCGGAAAGCACCTGCTTGATGCGAACCTGATAGACATATCCTCCCTGGCGCTCGAAATCCTGCTGGAGTGTGCCATACCGGATCAATGCCTGTTCCC
>CAZPCR010000005.1:0-4237 GCA_964585035.1 uncultured Anaerolineaceae bacterium | reverse complement strand
CCCTGGCGCTCGAAATCCTGCTGGAGTGTGCCATACCGGATCAATGCCTGTTCCCGTTTCGAGGCATCTGACATTTCGTGTTCGAGTTTTTCCAGCTCTGCCTGCTGGCGGATCAAATCCGCAAAGACGGAGACACATGCATCCCAGACCGTACCTTCGAGTTGGAAATCGGCTTCCTGCGGCAGATACCCGATGCGCAGCGACCTGGAGCGCGTCACCTTGCCCGCTGACGGTTCTTCCAGGCCCACAATGATGCGCAGCAAAGTGGTCTTGCCGATGCCGTTCGGCCCTACCAGCGCAAAGCGCGCTCCCTTGGCAACAGAAAACGAAACCTCATTGAAGAGGTCTTCTGCGCCAAAGGACTTGGAGAGGGAAGAGACGGTGATAAGAGACATGGTTTATATGAAAGTAGCGCAGCCATGCGATCACTGCGCCCATTTTGCTGAGGCTAGCCCAAAATTATAAATCAGGCGAGTACAGGGATTTTATTTATCTTCTTCCTTATTTTGCATATCAGGGATATGTCCCGGTTTCTCTTTGCCTAATTCCAGCGAGCGCTGATAAGCTGCCCAGACTGCACGTGAGATTGCTGTGCGGAAACCGGCCTTTTCAAGATAATACAATGCCTCGGCGGACGTGCCGCCCGGAGAGGTGACCTGGTTGCGCAGCGCAGCGGGATGCCGTTCCGCCTGTTCATAAAACGCGGCGGAGCCTTTGATCGTCTGCAGGACGAGTTGTTCGGCGATGCGGCGCGGAAAACCCATATGCACCCCCGCATCGATCAACGCTTCGGCGAAAAGGAAGACGTAGGCAGGACCGGTGCCAGATAAGGCAGTCGCCATGTCGAGGTACCCCTCGTCTTCCACAAAAACCTCATCGCCCAGTGCGCCGAGCATTGCCCGCGCCGTCTCACACTGTTCGGAGGAAGCCTCCGACGAGGCAGCCCAGACGGTGATCCCCTGCCCAATCTGCCCCGGTGTGTTCGGCATGCACCGCACAATGGCTTTATGCTTCAAGCCTGCAGCGATCTTTTTCGTCGACGCGCCGGCTACGATGGAAAGAACCAGGGCTTCGGGGCGAAGGTTTTTTAGTCCCTTCATCACCTCGCTCAACCTTTGGGGCTTGATCGATAACACAACCACGTCCGCATCCTGGGCGGCCGCGGCGTTGTCTGTGGTCACCTGGATGCCATATTTTTTGTGCAATTCCTCGCCGCGCTCAGGGCGGGGACCCGAAGCGATCAATTTCTCCGGCTTGGCCAATTTCTGGCGAAGCAGCCCCGCGATCATGGCCTCGGCCATCACGCCAGGCCCGATAAAAGCAATCTTTTTCTCAAGCATAAGTCCTCCATTAAACATTATATTTCCCATTAGACCTTTTTCGAAATAATCCGCTGATTGCGCAGATTACACAGATTTAAAGAATAAAAACAGGAGGCAGATCACTGCGCCAACTTTATACGATCATGAACCCAGGATTACCCTTTGAAATATTGCAATGCCATCCTGAGGCGTTCCTCCACATCATCGGGCGCGTCCTTCGTTAGCGACTGGACGGCGGTTTGCGCTTCTACCACGGAGTAACCTAATGCCGTAAGAGCAGCCAGCACCTCGCTGTCCTTATCGGACAACGCTGCAATTTTTGCCAGCGCGTCTGCCGGTTTAAGACGGTCATGCAGATAAAGCACGATCTTCTGCGCCGTCTTCTTGCCGACACCTGGAACCTGGCTGAGGATCTCACTCTCTTCGGTATACACAGCGCGCTGGACGGTATCAAGCGTAAGTGTTGACAATACAGATAGCGAAACTTTGGGGCCAACGCCATCCACACCCAGCAGCATATTGAACAGGTCGCGATCGGCCTGGGTCTCAAAGCCGTAGAGCATCAGTGCATCTTCGCGGACGACGAGATGCGTATAAAGCATTATGGCTTCGCCGACTTTCATCCGGCTACGCACAGGCGCAGGGACAAAGACGCGCAGTCCCACGCCGCCGACTTCGACGACCAGGGCAGTATCTTCGATCTGAATAATTTCGCCGTGCAAAGTTGCTATCATGTTCTTATTTTTACCACGAAGTTATAAAGGCACATAGACGCGAAATATGGAGTTTTATTAAGACCTTAACGGCCTGAGTTGAATTTGTATTTTGTACGGTAAGAAAGATCTTTAAAGTCTGTCTTCTTAGAAGCGTTTTGTATGCAGATGTGTGATGGCAACTGCCAGTGCATCGGCGGCGTCATCGGGTTTGGGAATTTCAGGTAGGGCCAGTAAAGTCCGCACCATTTCCTGCACCTGGCGTTTGTCGGCAGACCCATAACCGGCCACAGCCTGCTTCACTTCGTTCGGTGTGTATTCCCCAATATCGAGGCCCGCTTCCGCGATGGCGAGCAACACCACGCCGCGCGCCTGTCCAACGACAATTGCAGTTGAGACATTACGCTGGAAAAACAGCTTCTCCACTCCGCAGGTGTCGGGTGAGTGGCGGGCGATCAATTCTTTCAGGTCGCGATACAGCATCAACAGACGTTCATGGTCTGGGGTGTGGGGCGGAGTTAAGATAACTCCAAAGTCAACGGCTTCAAGGCCCCCGTCAGGAGCGAGACGGACAAGTCCGTAGCCGGTGGTGGCTGTCCCGGGGTCGATGCCGAGTGCAAGTGTCATGTTAAAAAATTCACCCCGGATGACACAAAGAAAAGCTTTGCATGATCCGGGGCGAAATCATCAGGCGGCTTCGAGAGCCGTGAGAGCTTCTTCAGTCATCTTCAAATTCGAGAACACATTTTGCACGTCGTCGAGCTCTTCGATGGCTTCAAGGGCCTTCATGACATGGACGGTCTGGTCCACGCTGAGTTCCATTTCCTGTTTGGGGATCATGCGTAGGCCGGCTTCTTCAGGTTGAACGCCAGCGGCATGCAGGCGGTCGGCAACTTCCTTGAACATATCTACCGGGGCAATGATCTCGACCATACCGTTGTCGTCAATGACGTCATTGGCGCCAACCTCAATGCCCAGCTCGAAGGCTTTGTCGAAGTTCATGGCAGTCGAGGGAAAAGAAAAGTAAGCCACGCGGTCGAACTGCCAGCCCACCGAACCCACTTCGCCCATGCTCCCGCCGGCCTTGGTTAAGGTATGGCGCAGGTCAGACACAGTACGGTTACGGTTATCGGTAACCGTTTCGACCATGACTGCCACGCCATGCGGAGCATACCCTTCATAGGTGATCTGTTCAAAGATAATGCCTTCTTTGTCCTCGCCGGAGCCGCGTTTAATAGCGCGCTCGATATTGTCTTTCGGCATGTTCTCAGAACGAGCCTTATCCACAGCGAGGCGCAGGCGGAAATTGCCATTAGTATCGCTGCCGCCATCCCGGGCGGCCATCACGATCTCGCGTGTGAGACGGGTAAAGACCGCGCCGCGCTTGGCATCGGCTGCGCCTTTTTTACGTTTAATGGTTGACCATTTGGAATGACCTGACATGGGAAGCTCCTTACAAATTTACTACATTGTGAAATTACGTTTTAGCGGGTGAATTATACCATTCGACCTTATGCAACTAAATAAGTTTCTACACAAAGAAACCCACGCCCATCGCTTTTGGCCCGCCATGCACAATAATGGCAGGCGGCAATTCATATATCGGGATTTCCTGCAGACCCAGCCTGATCTTTAAATCGTCAGCCAGGGCGCAGGCATCCCTTTCCGCTGCGACTTGCAGTACAGACAAATGCGCGTTCATTGTCCTGGGACACTGCTCCTCAACTATATCAATCAAGCGCTTAAGAGAGCGCTTACGCGTACGCTGCTGTTCATAGGGTTCGGCCTGTCCATTGCTGACCGCCAGGATGGGTTTGATCCGGACCAGCTCACCCAGCAAAGCCCTTGCTCCACCAATGCGGCCGCCTTTTGCCAGGTATTCGAGCGTATCCACCACGAAGTAAAGCCGCCCGCGCGGAAGCATGTCCCTGATACGGCTCTCAATCTCATCACCAGACCTGCCGTCTTTAGCCATGTCATCGGCAACCAACACGAGGGAACCCAAATTGCAGGATATGGTCAATGTATCGATGAAGTGGATATTCAGGCCGGGAAATTCCTGTGCGGCGGTTTGAGCCGAACGGATGGTCCCACTGATCTTTGATGAAGGGGCAAGGACGATCAGGTCTTCCCGTTTTTCAAACGCCTTCTTAAAAATCGGAAAGTAAAGCGCCGGTTCCGGCGCCGCGGTCTTCGGCAGCG